>JALHPA010000045.1:0-7492 GCA_022842745.1 Pirellulales bacterium | reverse complement strand
GGCCTGGAAATCCGCCCCCCCCGCCAAAACCACCACCCCCAAAGCCCCCTTGGCCAAACGCGCCGGGGAAGAAGTTGGGGCGTCCGCCCCCATCCGCCGTTTGCGCCGGCCGATTGGTCGTCGAGGCGCCGGTGCGGGCGGTGCTGGTTCGTAGTTGGTCGCCAACGATTTGCGACAGGGCCGCCTGCACCGCGGTGGGATTCGTGCGCTTAAGGGTTACGACCTTCATGGTTTCGTTCGAGGCGCCGGTGGATTGGTCGAGTTGTTCGACGAGCAACTTGACTTCCGAGAATAGACTTTCTGGAGCGGCGACGACGAGCGAATTGGTGCGGGAATCGACGCCCACGGTCATCTTGGTCTGCTCGTCGGCCTGGTTTCGGCCACCGCCGCGATTGCCCCGCCCGCCGCCGTTGCCCCCGCGCAGGGCGCGGATAAACTCCTCCGGGGAAGGCTGCCGTTGGCCGCCGCCAGACGCGCCTGCAATGCGGTCGGCGTAGACTTGGCGGACGACGGTCGCGATTTCCTCGGCGGAAGTGTTGTAGACCGGGATCAACTGGGGCTTGGCGACGACGGAGACGTCCTCGGGACTGTTCTTCTGATCGAGGACTTTGAGCATTTGCTCGATCGTGTCCAGATCGGTCGGGTTGGCCTGAACGACCAGGGCGTTGAGCCGGGTATCGGGGACGATCGAGACCGTCCCGCTGGCGCGGACGGCGGTGGTTCCGCCTCCGCCCCCTCCGCCCCCGCCGCCGAAGAGCAAGTTGCCCATCAGCCCGTCGCCAAATGCGGCGCCGGCGATGTTATTCAACAGCGACCCGCCGCCGCCGGAGGCGCCGCCACCGCCGCCGCCGAAAATCTGCTCCAGCAACTCGGCCACGACATCGGCTTTGCCGTACTTGAGGTAGAACACCGTAAAATCGCGATCGCCGCTGAAGGAACGGCTGGAAAGGGTCTTCAAGAGCGATTCGAAGTCGTCGAGCGCGTCCAGATCGTCGGAGGCGATCATGATCCCGCCAGGACCGGGGGCGATAATGATCGGGGCCGGTTCTTCTTGCTGAGCCGCCGTCCCATTGGCGGGCGCGGGAGCAGCGAGACGGGAATCGGTCGCGGTTTTACTGTCCGCCGACGAGCGTTCGGCCGGCGCCTTGGTCGACGGGTTTGGGCTGCCGCGAACCGCGACCGCGGCCGGCTTCCCCTCTGAGGGGACTGCGCTCTCAGCGGGAGCCGTGCTCCCATCGGAGGCTTTGCTGTCGGCGGGGAGGGGCAGAACCTGCTTGGCGGCGATCACCCGAAGGCGTTGCGGAGCGGACCTGCGATGGGAAGTGGTCTCGGGGTTGTCGTCGCTGTTCTGGTCGGAACTGGCGGGGGGGGCGACCTCGATGCGGGGCACATCACCCTCGGCGGACGGTTCCGCCTCCATGCGATCCGCGGTTGGATAGGCGCGTTCGGTTGGTTCCAAGGTTCCTCCCAGCCGGCGCTGGGGAATTCCATAGTCCAGCGCGCGAATGCCAGCCCCCTCGCGGAGCGTCGGGGCAACCGCCGAGGGAGAGACCATCCGGATGCGGTTCTTGTGGAGCGTCGGCCAGACTTGCTCCAGTTGGCTGATGACGGTCCGGGCCGAGCGGCCGGTGAGCGGTATCATGCGGATGTTGGTCCGATCGGCGACCGCCTCGCCGGTGGCGATATCGGTCTCCCCCATCTTTTCGAGCATTTCGCGAATCTGGGAAATCTGGCCAACCGTGCCCCGGACGATGAGCTGGCGGTTGATAGGATCGGCGTCGACCTTGGGGGCGGTGCTGGCGGCCGCCGGGTCGGCGGACGACGCAAATAGCTTGTTGATCGACAGCGCGGCCACCTGAGGATCGATGTTGCGAAGCCGGATCACCTCGATTCGCCGTGAGTCTCGCTGCATTTCGTCGATCGTGGCCCGAATCGTGGCGTGCTGCGAGGGGCGGGCCAGGGCGATCAGGTGCCCTGTACCAGGGTCGATCGTAAGACGAACGTCCGGAGTGCCCGAAAGGATCGTCTGCAACACTTGCAGCACGGTGGTGGGATCGGACCCGGCAATCGTATAGACGCCGATTTGCGGCATGCCTTCCAGGGCGGTGGCGTTGGCCATGCTGGCGTTCGAGGCCACGTCGACCAGCTTCAGCACCTCTTCGACCTTGGCGATCTGTTCCTTTTTGCCGCTGACGAGCAAGTTGCGGGCGATCGGATCGGCCACGATGCGGAGGGTGCCATCCAGGGTGGCGCTGCGCTCCGGCGGGATGTTGAGAAGCAGTTTGACCGTGGTGAGCGCATCCGCGGGGTTGGCAAACTTGACGGGCAAGCTGCGAAGGTTTTCGAGCGTACCCCCTTCGGGGCGCTCGATAGCGTCGATCATGTCGCGGGCAGTTCGCAACCGGCCGGCGGTGTCGGTGACGACGATACGCCGGGCCTCGGCGAGGACCACGACGGACCCTTGCGGGCCGAGCAGCTTTTTGACCTCGGACTCGGCCTTTTCGGGAGTCAGCCGGTCGAGACGGAAGGTGACGGCCACCAGTTCGTTTCGCCCGCGCTTGTCCAATTCCTCGACGGGAACGTTCTCGACCAGATTGGGAGGCACGCCGTCCCGCAGGTCGATCAACATCAGCAGCCGATTGCTGCGGACCAAAGTGTAACCCTTGGTGAGCAAGATGCCGTTGAGAAGGTCGATCGCTTCGGCCGGGGTGTAGGCCTTGGTATCCTGGTAATTAAAGGTGCCGGGGGGGGGATTTTCGGCAATCAGCGACAGATCCGCTTGCGATGCGAACCACTCGAGCACGTCGCGCCAGGGTTGAAATTTGAAATTGAACCGAATCTTGCCGTCGGGAGAGGGACCGGTCTTGGCGAGTGGGGCCGCAGCGCCATTTCCAGGCCGATCCCCGTCGCCTGAGCGTCCGGCATCACTGCGTCCGGCATCACTGCGTCCGGCATCACTGCGTCCGGCATCACTGCGTCCGGCATCACTGCGTCCGGCATCACTGCGTCCGGCATCACTGCGTCCGGCGCCGAAGCGCCCGCCGCCAAAACGGCTGCCGCCAAACCGACCGCCGTCGCTCGACTTACCCTCGGCAGCCGCCGCCGTTGACGGTGCGGCAGGCTGGTCCAGCTTGGCAGGGGCGGATGCCTCAGCCGAGGATTCCTCGCCGGTCTTGCCGATCGCGGCGTCCCACGTCGAGCGCTGGCTGTCGGACAGAAGGGCAGCAATTTTGCGTTCAAAATCGGCCCGGGCGGCGGCCTTTTCGGCAGCCGGGGCCTTGGCCACTGCGTCGGCCTGGTCTTTCAGCAACGCGGTTACTTGGGTCTGCTGCTCGGGGGAAAGCTTGATGCGACTGGCGACGGCGGGATCGGTAAGGGCCTTGGCCCCCAACCGCTCCAGGCGAATCGCTTCCAACTTGGTTCGCTGCGAGTCGCTTAGCAGCTTGAGGCCCTCGCGCTCGGATTCGGCACGGAACGGGGCGAGTTTGGCATCTTGCTCGGCGGGGGAAAGGTCTTTGATGGAGAGCGAGAGTTGCAAGGCGGCGCTTTCTCGCTTGTCGATCACTTCGGTCAGAGCGGCGAGCGTGTCGGCCGAGAGATCGAGCTTCTTGGCGACTTCCGGATCGAGGGCCAGGGCCAGCGAACCAACGAAAGTCGCGTCGGCCGCGGAGGCGACGTTCACAAACAGCCCCGACACCAGCCCCAGGACGACCGCCACAGTGAAAACTGTCGTGCGGGATCCGGGGGGTATGAGCTTCTGCGATAACGGAAAAGTGCTAAGCACGGAAGTTTCCTCGCCTGGGTTTGCCGCTAAACGCGATTCGTTTGGGGTATCCGTCCCGCTTGGCTGTAGCCACCTAACTCATTGTAGACCATACCATTACGAAGGGAGCAGGGCAGTTTCACGGCCCTCTCGCTTGCTCGAAAGGGCCGGTTGACCTATTCGGCGGCTTCCTCCCCAGAATTGTACCCGCGTAAAGGTGGGAACGTTTCCGTTTTTCACGATCGAAACCGCCCCAAGTCGGGCCAAAGTTTGGGACCCGAGATGAAACCCCAAAATTTGGTCCAAGTTTCGGTATGGCAGCGATTTGTGGCGGGACTCAAGGGGTCTTCGAGGAGGAGCGGAGGTCGTCCAGAGTTGGTTTGCTCCGGCGATACTTGGCGCGAAGCGCGGGGTTCTAGATTGGTTGGGGGCAGCCAACCGGTACACTTGGCACAAGCGGAATTTGTACCGGCCAATGGGGATGGTGTAGAATGCCGGTCGAAACTGACATTGAGTCAGTCCATTCATCGAGAGGTGCGTTATGCGCTGTCTGAGTTTGCGTTTTCCATCCGTGGTAGCCGTTTTGACGATTGTGCCGGCCGTGATGGGCGTTCTCAGCGGCGTCGCCGTAGGGCAGGGCTTCGGCAATCAGGGGGGGAACAGTTTCGGGGGAGGAAACTCCACCGGCAGCGGCTTCGGAGGAAACAGCTTAGGCAGTAGCAGTTTTGGCGGGGCGTCCGGCAACTTCGGCAGTAGCAGCTTTGGCGGAAGCAGTTTTGGCAGCAGCCAAGGGGGCGCTAATGCGATGGGCGGGGGGCGCACAACGAACGGGATGTTCGGCTCTCGCCAGCTTGGAGGAAGCATCGGCAATGCTCAAGGCAGCTTTGGAGGAACCGGCAACCGGCAGAGCGCCTTTGGGCAGAATGGCCAAAACGGCCAGGCCGGGCGTATGAATCAGCAGCGGCAATTCGTCGGTGCGGACTCGTCCGACACGCGGAACTTCATGAGCATGTTGGGGAGTACGTTGGGGGGTAACATGGGCATGCAAAATATGGCCCGGAATCGGCAAAACCAAAACAACCGCAATCAACAAACGGGCCGCCAGGACGGACGAACGCAACGCACGATTCGCACCCAATTGGTCGTGGGTTTCGACTATGCGCCCGCTGCGCCGCAACGCGTTTCAACCGATTTGTCGCGGCGGCTCACCCAGTCGCGCGCGATTAAGGCCGTGGGCCCTGTAACGGTCCAGATGGATGGCCAAACTGCGGTCCTAACAGGCGCGGTTCCCACCGAGCACGCTCGAGAGGTTGCCGAGCAGTTAGCGCTCTTGGAAGTCGGCGTTGCTCGCGTTCAGAATGAGCTGACGGTGACGCCTGCGGTGGAGCTGCCAAGCCCGACGAATTCGACGGCGCGGCCGACGCCGCCGCCGGCGGCGACGGTAGAGCCGGGGCCGCGGGAACCGGGACCGCGGACCCGTTAGTATGGAGCGTCGGTTGGCCCGCGCCCGCTGATATTCCGCCGAACGGAGCGGTTTGGCCGGCGGGATTTGTCATCGCGTTGACTTGCGCATGATTCCAGGGCTGGGGATAGGATCCGGTCTGCATCTGGTGCATCAGTCCGGGGCTGGCGCGGAGAGGAATCGTGTACGAGTTCATTTTCTGGGTGTTGTAAGATCCCGGCGCGCCGTAGCTGACCTGCACATTCGGTCCGGCCGCCATTTGTTGGGCCGCGTGCTGGGCTTGGGCGTTGACCTGTTCCTGGTAGGCGACCTGCTGGACCGGACCGAGTGGACTGGCGTCGATCCGGGTCACCGTGGGGGGGGCGGACTGGCTGGCTTGCACGTTCTGAACGTCGATCAGCGGCACGATCCCAGGCAATAGCACCCGCATTTGCTCGCTGGTGACGACGCCTCCCTTGGCCGGAGTAAAGCGGCAGATCAGGCTGACATCGGTCTGCGGTCCGCCCGCCTCGTCCCAGGGGACCCAGACGCTGTACGAATGCCCAGCCTTGGACTTGCTGTACAGCTTTTCCAGTACTTCCGGTGGGAAGACATACTTGCGGTCGGGAACCACATTGCGGGGATCGCGATTCGTCTCGTTGAAGGCGTAGACCACCAACGTCCCTTCGACCTTGGCGGACTCGGTCTGATTGGGACCGAAGAAGAACACCCGCCCGCCAAAACCCCGCATCGACGGCTCGCCCGGTTTGGTTTGCACGCCATCGACCCAGGCGACATGCGCCCGCATCGGCTGGGCGATGAAACCGTCTTTCCCCTCCCCCCAGGGAATATTCTTGCGGAGGTCGAACTTCGCGCAGCCGGTCGCGAGCAATGCCAGGGCAATCGCCAGCGGGGCGGAGCAGCGGCAGCGGGAGGAAAGGAGTGTCACGTCAAACCTCGCGTGGCGGTGGTGGATTGAAAGGCTGGGGTTGGCGCCCGTCGAATGAATCGTGAGGCGGTCGTTAGCGGCTGTAGGCCGGCGTCACGGTTTCGGGAGTGGCGTAAGCCGAACCGGGTTGCGGCGCGGCGACATGGACGGCCGGAGGTCCATTACCCTGCAGGTACGCGGCGTTCTGAACCTGCCCGGGTTGCAACAGGGGAACTCCGCTGGGCGCGGCCGGCCAGGCCGCGGTCGTTACGCCGCCGCCTGACAGACGGCGGGTTTGATCCGTTGGCGGGGCGAGAGTCGGTCCCGGGACGGCGGAGCGAATCGGATTGCCATTTGCGCCGGGCAGGACGGACGGGGGCGCTAATTGACTGGAGGCGGGTGGCGGAGAGGTGGGAGGATTAGCGAGCGGGGGCCGGACGACCGGGGCGCTGGTCCCAGGAGGAGGAGCGACGCGCAGTTCGACGCCGGACGGGCTGCCCGGCGGGGGAGTCGGCACGTCCCGCTCGATCGTCGGGGGGGGGCGTGGGAATCTGTTCGCCGTTGAGCATCGAATCCACGGCGGCCGGATCGGCGTGCGGATAGATGACGGAGGTTTCAGCGTCGGTCCACTCGCCGTCCCGCCCGCGAAGCCCCAGGTCGCCGCCCATTTTGATTACGTCGGCCAGGCACCAGCTCATGCGGGAGGCTTCAACCTGCTTGATGATGTCGGCATCGGTCTGGTCGCGAACGATCCGGGGGGTGAGGACGATCAGCAACTCGGTGCGGCGGTTCTGCACATTGTCGTAGCGGAACAGATGGCCAAGGACCGGAATGTCGGCCAGAAAGGGAACGCGGCGGTGGGTTTCGCTACGATTCTTGGTGATCAGCCCGCCGAGGACGATCGTCTGGCCATTGAGAGCGCTGACGGTCGTTTGGGCTGTGGTCAGATTGATGCGAGGGGAGCGGATGACATCGCCGTTGAGGTTGATCGAGATCGGAATGCCTTCCGCTTCGGGACCGACATCAGACCGCTCGGCCGCGACCTGCATAACGACCAGACCGTCCGGGCTGATGCGCGGTTGGACCTCCAAAATGAGACCGACATTGTTGAACGTGACCGAGTTTTGTGTAACGCCGTTGGTAATGGTGGTGGCGGTAATTTGCGGAACACGTTGGCCGACTTGGACGAACGCCGGCTGATTGTCGAGGGTCATGACTTGGGGCCGGGCCAGGACATCCAAGCGGCGGCTTTCGCTCAAGGCCCGCAGCAGGAAGCTGACGCTTTCACTGCTGGCCGAAAGGACCAGGCCGCCAAAGCCCAATTCGTTATTGATCCGGCCAACGGCGAAGTTGGAGAGAC
>JALHPA010000044.1 GCA_022842745.1 Pirellulales bacterium | reverse complement strand
CAACAGGCTGACCGGAAGGAGCGCCAGGGAAGCGACCACCGCCTGCACTCCTGCGCGCATGCCGCTGGGGTCCACCACCGTCAACATCCGTAGTCCAGCGCTCTGATACTGTCGCCGATAGATCCAGGCAATGGCCATGAAGTGCGGAAACTGCCACAAGTAGACGATCAAAAACAAAGTGGCTACGGTCAGCCCCCCACCGGAGAGTTCAAATGATCCCTCCACCGCCGACCAACCCATCAGCACCGGCATGGCGCCGGCAACGGCCCCGACGGCGGTGTTGATCGGCGCGACCGACTTGAGTGGGGTATAGGCGAACACATACAAAAACCAGGTCAAAAGCCCTAACGCCGCAGTCGAGAGATTAACGGTCCAGGCCAGGTAGAGCGTGCCTGTCACAATCAGCGATGTGCCAAAAACCAGCACCTCCCGCGATGTCAGACGGCCGGAAGGGAGCGGGCGATCGGCCGTCCGCGGCATGCGCTGGTCCGAATGGCGCTCGGCCCATTGATTGAGTGCGCTTGCGCTGCCTGCTACCAGGGCCGTGCCAATCAGCGTATGCCACAATAACCACGGCGACGGCGGACCCCAATTCCCCACAAACGCGGCCACCGCCACCGTCACCAGCACGAGGGAGGCAATTCGGGGTTTGGTCAACTCCACATACCAACCGGCCCGGACCAAAAGGCCCGCGCTTCGCTCGGCCGTGACGAGGACGGAACTGCTCATGCGGCGGCCCCCAGAGCTCGGGTTGGCTGGACCGAGTGGGTCGCCCGAGGCTGATAGAGGCGGCCCGCTCGCAAGGCGACGAGCAGCGCCAATCCCCAGATCAACGACCCCAGGGCCATATGCGCCGTCGTCAGGTTGGCTTGCATCCAGCCTTTGGCCTGCACGACGTAACTTGCAGCCGGGAAAAAATCCTTAAACCAATCCGGCCAGCCGTAGTTCGTGACCCAGGTCGCCCCCCCCAAACATAACTGAGCGAACAACAGGACCGCGACCAGCGTCACGGGCCGAGTCAGCTTCGACGAGCGGAATCCGCCGCGCCAAACGCGCGCCGAAAGCAACGCAACATGTACCACCAGAGCCGCAGCGACCAGCAGATGGAACAGCACGAACGTCTGAAACCAGCGCGGGCCGGCGTCGGTCCGAACGTGCCGTAACTCGGAACCCAAAACGATCTGCACATACGCGAGTACGGCGGTGAACAGCGCCAGCCGCCGCAGGCCGCCAGCCCCCTTGGCCTCTTGGACCGGCCACGACCGCCAGCCGGTCGAGGTCACCGCCGCCAATGCCACGCAGGCCCCGAAAAACAACGGGCCAAAGCACCCGTGGAACTGCGCCAAAGCCCGGGCATCGAACAAAACCCGCAGGCCGCCCATCAGCCCTTGGACGATAACCAGCAAAAGCGCTCCGGCAGCCGCCCATCGCCACCAGGCCGGGCACCGGGTGGCAAGAGTTGTTACACAGAATCCAATGGCCAGCACCCCAACGGCGGCCCCGAGCAGTCGGTGCCCATGCTCGACGAACAAATCGAACGGTCCGCCAACCCAAGTCTCCAATGGGTACAAAAACAAGTTGTAGCCGTAGGTGTTCGGCCAATCGGGAACGGCCATGCCTGCGTCGTAAGTCGTGACCAGTCCCCCCACCCACAGCAGCGGAAACGTCGCGCAGCACAGCAAGACCGCCAGGCGATGCGGCCAGGGACTGCACGAGTGATCGAGGGGCGGGGCGGTCACGGTTCTCAAAATGCTGCGTGGTCTGCCAGGTCGGGTGTCAATCGGGATCGGACGTCGCCGGTCGGGGTCTCTGAATCGAAAAGCAGCCCGCGACTAGTGATGTCCGCCAGGCGGCGCCGGCGGAGCATTGTCAGGCGGCGGCTGCGTTTGAGGATAAAAGTCCTCGGTCGTCTCCGGCGAACCATATTCGTACGGTCCGCGATAGACGATGGGCTGGAAATCGAAATTGCCGTGCCCCGGAGGGCTGGGGGCGGTCCATTCCAGCCCGTTCGCCCGCCACGGGTTGCGCCCAGCGATTGGCCCGAAGAACATGCTGTAGAAGAAATTCACAACGAAGATGATTTGCGACGCGACCATTCCGATGGCGCAGAGGGTCATGAACTGATTCATTGGTTGCAAATGCCGGAACGTCTCGTAGTGATAGGGATCGGCCAGTCGACGAGGGAAACCAACGGCGCCCAGCACGTGCATGGGGAAGAACGTGCCGTTGAGAAAGACGAACGTGAGGAAGAAATGCACCTTGCCCCAGAACTCGTTCATCATCCGCCCGAACATCTTCGGATACCAGAAATAAATCGCCCCCCACACGCCCATCGCCGTGCCGGCGAACAGCACGTAGTGGAAATGCGCCACGATGAAATACGTGTCGTGAATAAAAATGTCCACCGGGGTGGCCGCCATGAAAATTCCCGACAGGCCGCCGATGATGAACATCGAGACAAACGCGAGGGCGAACAACATGGGGGTGGTGAATTGGACCTTACCTCCCCAGATGGTACCGAGCCAATTGAAGGTCTTGATTGCGCTCGGCAACGCGATCATCATCGTCGCCACCATGAACGTCGCGCCGAGAATGGGATTCATCCCGGAGACGAACATATGGTGCCCCCAGACGATAAAGCCAAGCCCCGCGATTCCAGCGATCGAGTACACCATCGGCTTGTAGCCGAAAATCGGCTTCCGCGCAAAGCAGGCGATGATGTCGCTGACCATCCCCATCGCCGGCAGGATCATGATGTACACCGCCGGGTGGGAATAAAACCAGAACAAGTGCTGCCACAACAACGGCGACCCGCCCCCCGCGGTGCTAATGGTGTTGTTGATAATGCTTCCTTCGGGAGTGAAAAATCCCGTTCCCAACTCGCGATCCATCAACTGCATGAAGCCCGCCGCGGTCAGCACCGGCAGCGCGAATGCCTGCAAAACGGCTGTGATGAACATCGCCCAGATCGTGAGCGGCAAGCGAAACATCGACATTCCGGGAGCGCGCATCTGAATGATGGTGGTCATGTAGTTGACCGAGCCCATCATCGAGGATATGCCGACAAACGTTAGCCCCAAGAGCCATAGCGTTTGCCCCGACATACTTCCTGGCGCGGCAGGCGGGTTACTGGACAAGGTGGGATAGGAAGTCCAGCCGGCGGCGGCCCCTCCCCCCTCCACGAAGAAGCTGGCGCCAAAGAAAAAGAACGCCGGCCACATGAACCAATAGCTGAGCATGTTCAGCGTGGGAAACGCCATGTCGTCCGCGCCGATCATCAGCGGGATCAGGAAATTGCCAAACGCTCCGGCCAGAATCGGAATGATTACCAGAAAGATCATCACCGAGGCGTGCATCGTCACGAGCATCGTGTACGCCTCGGGAGCCATCTGCCCCCCCTCGGCCGCGTACAACCGGCCAAATAGCGGAACGTCGGACCAGGGCCAGGCCAGTTGCCACCGCACCGCGAGCGCCAACAGCCCCCCCACCAGAAACCACAGCAAGGTGGAAAACAGAAACTGAATTCCGATAACCTTGTGGTCCTTGGAAAATACGTACGTGGAGAGGAAGCTGGCCGTATGCGCGTGCGCCTGGTCGTGGCCGTGTTCGTGGCCGTGGGCAGGTGCCTGGGATCCAATGGTGATGCTGCTCATGTATGCTTCAAACTGAGGCGATGAATGTTTCTCTCGACGTTGTGCCGCGCGCCGGCGGCACACTTACCCGGGTTCGACCCTATTCCTCGGACGCGCCGGCGGCGGCTGGACCCTTCACGGCCGACTGTTCCGCGAATTTCTGGGACAGCCAAAGATCGAAATCGCGCCGCGACTGTACCAGGATCTGCCCCTTCATCTTGTAGTGCCCCCACCCACACAATTCCGCGCACACGATGTCATATTTTCCCTCCGCCTTCGGGCGGAACCAGACCGGAATTTTCATCCCCGGCACGGCATCCTGCTTCACCCGAAAGTTCGGCAGAAAAAAGCTGTGCAGCACGTCGGCCGACTTCAACTCCAACAAAACTTCCTCATCCACCGGAACGTGCAATTCGTTCTCCAGGTAAATGTCGTCCTTGGTCCCCAGCTCGCCATCCGTACCGGGATAACGAATGCTCCAGCCGAACTGGTGGGCGGTCACTTCCAACGTGGGCGGAATCTCCGGCTTCCGCATCTTGGCCGCGGCCCACGCGTTCATCTGGTAAATGGCGATGAACAGCAACGTGGCGGCCGGAATGATCGTCCACACGATCTCCAGCGAGTGGCTGCCGTGCGTGAATTTCACCGGCTCGGAATGGCTATCGCTGTTGTATTTCCACAAGAACCAAAACATCACCCCCTCGGTGGCGATAAACACCACCCCCGTCAGCCCGAGGATGAAATAGAACAGCCCATCGATGGCCCGCCCGTGCTCGGACACGTCCTTCGGCAGCCAGTGGTTGATCACCGGGGCCACGGCAAATGTGCCCAGCCCTCCGACCAGCACCATCAAGAACAGGATGCTCCAAAATCGTCCCACTGTGCTTCCTCCAACCGTGCAGCGAATGCTTTTTTTGCGGCCAAGAGCGTCGCTCTGCCGTGATATCGATCCGCCAGCCGCTTCTGGTTCCGGCTTGTCGCGGATTCGACCGCTAGTTTCTCTCCCGACCTAGCATCGAAATGTCCGCGCCCAATTCCCCCCCGGGTTCATACGGCAGGGACAGTACGTAATCGACGATATTCCACATCCGCTGGGTCTGAAGCGACTGGCGGCGTTGTGCCTTTTCTTCCTCGGACAAATCGGCCGGAAGCTCCGAATCCGCCACCAGATTGGCAATCGCGGGCATCGGCGTGCCATTGATGCCGGAATGGATGCGGTAATAGACATCCAGCGGCCGGCGACCGCCGCGATAAACGCCCATGCGGAGGTTCCGCGGCTCGATGTAGCGGGGCACGAGCGTATAGGCCATGGCCGTCGGCAACATCCGCTCCTTCTCTCCCAGTTTTTTCAGCGTGGCGGCCTTATCCTTTTCCAAGGTCTCCCGCTGTTGCTTTCGTTCTTCTTCCGACAGCGCGGAATCCGCCCCCAACGCCTCCACCGCGGTGGCGAAATCCTCCTCGGCCTTGCCTCGCTGTTCCGTCAGACTTGCCAACGTCGCATCGGCTTTCGTCCGAAATTCGGCCACGTCTTTGTTCCATTGGTCATAATCGTTGAGCACGCCGTCCCCCAGGGCCGTCGTCCCGTGGCATTTGAGACAGTTGGCCTTGTTCACGTCGTAAAACAGCGATTTACCGGCAGCGATCGACGCGGGGGAGCCAAAATCGGCCGGCGGAGCGGCCACGGGCATCAGCTTCGTTTCGGCGGATGACCATTTCTCGGCCTGTGGCTTCAACACCCCCTCGACCAGGAATTCCGCCGTGGTCGGCAATCGTTCCCCTTCGCCCAATTCTTCCGATGTTTGGCGGGCCAACTCGATTTCCACCATTCCGCGCAGGCTGAGGTATTTCACATATTCCACCAATGCCTCGATTTCCGGCTGGACGAGAGCCACCTCAAAGGCCGGCATCGACGTACCGGGGATGCCATGGCGCAAGATCCGTTCCAAGTCGGCGTTCGTCGGCATCTCGGCCCGCTCCGTGGACTTGAATTTGAACCAGCCTTCGCGGTAATCGCGCGGATACGGCTTGAGGAAGGCGGCCGTGGGTCCCATGCCGTTGCCCGAAATTCCGTGGCAGTGGGCGCAATGCTCGCGGTACAGCCCGGTATGAACGCCCGCCTTATCGCTCTTGGTCGGGCCAGCGGCCAGCTTGATTTTATCCTTGTCCAGTCCGGACTCCTTGGGGACGTACGGATCGTCGGGAGTGCCAAACAGCGCCGCAAGCGCATTGGCAATATCCTGCTGCTGTTCGAAGGAGATGTCGTACTTGTCCATCACCATCAGGTTGGAATCGAACCGCGGCGACGGAGCTTTGCCGCACCCGACCGCCAGACCCAAGGTCCCGACCAGCACCACCCAAAAGCGAGGTTTCACGCACCGTTGCTTCATATCGTTACCAAGGCCCGTTGTTCGCGCCAGGAAAGTCTGAATGGTTGATTGCGATCTTTTGGCGGCGTCGTGGCAATCGCATCCCCCGTCATTTCACCCCAGCGGGGATCGGATGCCATCGCCCCGATCAGCCGCCGGCCAACGCGGCCGCCGGAACGACAATCGTGCTTAAATCCTTGTTTTCGTTTTCGCCCAGCTTGATTCTGAACCGGCCCTTGGCATCCCACTTAACCGCCTTGGTCAGTGCGGGATCCTTGAGGGACAGGCCCCCCCCGGTGCCGACCCCGTGCGCGTGCCAAACCTGAAGTTCGACTTCTTCGCCCGCTGGCAGGTCCTTGATTTCGAACGATCCGTCGGCCCCCGAAATCGCCGAATAGGGGTTAGCCCGGAACAGCATGTAGGCCTTCATGAAGGGATGGATGCTGCAAGTCACGCCAACCGGCATCGCCGTTTCCGATGACGGTTTGAAAACGCTCGATCCGCCGGCCGGAATGACCGGGTTGTAGCCGGTGCCAGTGATGTTCGTATTGTGGCCAAACGGATCGCTATTCTTGACCAGAACCTCCTGGTTCACCTGGGCCACAGCCACCGGCGACAGAAACTCGCATTCTTTCTGGTCGAATACCAGCGGCGTCTTGGGCGGTTCCTTAAGCTCATCCTTGATGCGCGAGACTTTTCGCGCGTAAACCACGACATTGGCGATTCCTTTGGACTGAGGATCGACAATCAGGCTGCGGTCCAGCGGGACGTGTCCCCCGTCGCCACACTCTTTGACCGCCCGGGCGCTCTCAATCGCCTTCAACTCCGGAGCGGTGCCATCGAATACGAATCGCCCCTTGAGCGAACCCCATCCTGTGCCGCTCGGCGACGCGGCCGCTTCGGCAGCGTCGCCGCCGCCGGAGCTGCCCGATTCAATGGCCTCTCGGAGTTTGGTCACGGCCGTCGGATCGGCCGTCGGACCGGCCCCCACGCGCCCCGTGCAGCCTGAGGAACAGGCAACTAGCGTTGTCAAAGCTACGGCCAGCAAAGCAGATTGCTTGGTCATGTGCGAAGTCAAAAAAGTCTGCGGCCCGGTAAAGGTAGTTCTGCGGGCCGATAAAAGTTTCTCCCGGGGCGGGGCGGATCCCGCCGCCGCCCGGGAAAAAATCACTATTTGAAAATCTTGGAAGCCACCAGAATATCGCCCAGCTTGTTCTCGCCAGGCTTAACGGTCATCTTCATCCGGCCCTTGGCCCATTTCGTGGCCTTTCCGGCGAGTTTCACATCGGTCACCCACCCGGGCGATTCCTGCCAGACGACGAACTCCAGCTCCTTGCCGGCCGGAACATTCTTGATCGTGAAATTCCCCTCGGCGTCGCTGATCGCGAAGTACGGGTTGGGACGGACGAGCAAATATCCCTTCATCCAGGGATGAATGTTGCAAGTCACTTCCATGGGAACCACGCCGCTGGCTTGATCTTCGGTAATCTTCTGCTCGAACTTGCCCTGCGCGGAGATCAAGGGGTTGATTCCCAAGAGCTGAACGTTGCTGTTGTGGCCGGTCTTGTCGGAATTTGAGACGACGAGTGTTTGCCCGGCGACCACGCCTTGAACGTGCGGCACGAATTTGCATTCGTGGTTGTCCATGGCGACCTTGTCGGACGCGGTCTTGGCATAGTCGGGGTGAACGTCCGCGACCTTCGTCCGCAGGTAAATGATAACGTTGGCCAGGCCGCCGTCCTTGCTCACGAGAATCGACTCGTCGATATGCGGTTTAACGCAGCAGATCGCCGGGTCCTTGTCGCACTTCAATTGCTTGGGCTTGGGCGCGGTTCCGTCAAAGACAAAACGGCCGGTAATGGTGCCCCATTCGGCGGCCGACGCTGCCGACGCCAGAAACAGTGCCAGCAACGCAAAACAAGAGCTCCTCAGAAAAACTGTCATGTTTCACTCCTCTTCGGCGTCGCGGCAACCATCGTGCTTGCCGCAACGAACTTGGTAGGATCGCCCTCGTTGTCCCTGGGCGACTGGACTAGCGGACTCAATATGAATCTCTTTTGGAAAGACGCTCTTTCCAATGCTTAACCATCGAATGTAGTGCTACTTGTTGATCGTGGCAGCTTGAAGCCGACTTTTCAAACCCTATTTGTTTCCTGCATCCATCGAGTCGCGAACAGACGACCCATCGGACCCGCACGGCAGCAATCCTCGAACTCGCCCCTGTCCAATCGCGAGGTTCTCATTCTCTCATCCAACGCTTAATTTGGCGCCGGCGCCGCGCGGTTCTCCCCCGCGGCTCCTCCGTCGGTCGGTGTGGCCGCCGGAGAATCGGTCCCTCCTGTTTCCGGCGCCGTCGCAGCCGGTTTAATCAGCGGTTTGATCGAAAATTGCTGCTTGGAATACTGATCGAAATTCATCAACAGGTCGACCAGGGCATCGAGTTGTTCGATGCTCAGCGCCTCCCGCTGCTCCTGGGACAGCAATTCGACCGGGTTGGCCACCCGCTTCTGCATTTCGGCGGCCACCGCCTGTTCGACCTCGACGTTGGTCGGCGGCGGCATGTTGGCGGACTGCCGCTCGTCGCGTACGGCCTGAGCGATTATTTCCGTCTGTTTCGAGATCGTGGCCCGGGCCTGCTCGACAGACGGTCGGCCCCCGGGGGGCGCAAGCCGGACCAGCAACTGCGCCGCCATGTTTTCCAGTTCTTTCAATCCCGAGGGAACGCTGCCGGCAACGCCCTCAAGCCCTGGGAACAACTCGGCCTTCACCGGTTTGCCGTACTGGACGTTGACCGGCATACCGGTATACGGAAGGAAATGTTTGGGATTGCCAATCCACTCCCGTAGATATTCGGGCCGCAACCGCTGGTGGACCAAATTGAGCTGCGGCCCGTGGCCGGTGGGATTGCCGGCCGGATGGTAATCGCCGACGTGGTGGCACTGCACGCAATACGTGTTGTCGGCGACAATTTTCAAGGCCGAGCTTAGCCGATCCGGCCGCTCGCGCTCCGCCGCCTCCAAGTAGCCGGTGCGAGTGCGCGGATCAAACTCGTAAGGGAATGTCGCCTTGTCGACAGCCGCAAAGTAGTTCGCTAATGCCTGCGCCTCGGCCGAAGACATGTTGAATTTCGGCATCCGCAACACGACCGCCGGCCGTATCGGGTACGGATCGAGCAGGAAATCGTGCAGCCACTGGGTTTGGGCCTTGTAGCCTTCGCCGCTCAACGGAGGGGGCAGCCAACCCCAGGCTTCTTCTCCCTTGGCATTCGGATTGATCTTCTTGGCATCGGCGATCACGTCGGCATAGATCAAGTTGGGCAGATAGCCTCCCCACGACGGATAAGCGGCCGGCGCTCCCCTTCCTTCGTCCCGCCGCGCAAGCGCTTCGACGGGGATCAACAAGTCTTCCACCCCCACCCGATGCGCCTTTCCATCGATTAGCGCGGGCTTGTACAGCCAGAACAGATAGTGCGGCGAAACTTCCGGATCTTCTGGATCGAAAGGTTGCCGATCCTTGTCGACGATCAGGATCGAGCCGTCCTCGGTGCTGCGTGTCGGTGCGCCAGTGATTCGAGCGGTCAGGCGGCCGCGTTTGTCCAGAGTTTTGGAAGCCGTCACCTCGGCCGCGGTAAAGTGCGGATCCAAGAAGGGGAAATCGGGGACCGGCAAGGGCTTCGGATCCTTGATCGCCCCCGGCTTGAAGTTCAGCGTCCACTCGTCCATCCGCAAAGCGTGGCAGCCGCCGCAGTTGAATTTCTCCAGGATCTGCTTACCGGCAAGAATCGCTTCTTCGCGCGGCGGAGGATTATAGATGTATTGCGCGGCGGGCGGCTCCGCCACCAGACCGAGCACAAACGTGATGATCGACTCGATCGCCTGCTGATTCTTGACCGGGTCCTGGTTGAAATAGAACTTCGGCATCCGCAGCCGTTCGTTGTACTTCTTGTTCTCGGTCTTCTTATAGTCGTAGCTCCGCGGCTCATTCAGCTTCTGCCAGATGAAGCCTTCTCGCTCGTGGCTCTCGATGTGCTCGTGGTAGAAGGCGACGTCCTTGGCAACCTCGGTCGGGG
>JALHPA010000043.1 GCA_022842745.1 Pirellulales bacterium | reverse complement strand
GCCCCACGGTAATCATGTCCCCATAGCGGAGAATCCGCAGTTGGATGTCCTCTCCGTTGACCTTCGTGCCGTTGGTGCTTTGGAGGTCCGTCAGCACCACTTTGTCCCGGTCGGTCTGAATTTTTAGGTGGAACCGGCTGACCCGCTCGTCATTGAGCTGGATCGAATTCCCTTCCTCCCGGCCGATCGTCACCGGAGTCGGCAATTCGTCGAACACTTTTCCACGGTCGGATCCATCCAGCACTCGCAATGTGATCTCGGCCATAAAAAACTATACCGCGACGCCGTGGAACCCTCGCCGAACCCTCGGCAAATCTACAATAATCCACCTTGCGCTTATAGCATGGCCCGTAAACCCCGGTCAAGCACCTGCCAGCAGGCGATTCGCCGTCATTTCGTGCCGCTCGCGAGGGTTAATCCGTTTCCACCGACTACACGGACGGACGCCCACCGGCACGAACGGCCCACCCCAGCCGTCCGCTACCACCCCCGCAGCCGTCCAGCCGCAATCCGTCAGCCCAGATAAACAGCCGACATCCCACGGCGGCTGCCCACCGGCCCCCTTCCCACAGCCAATTCCATTCCGCCGCGCAGACACAATCGCCCCCCGGTCGATATTATGCAAGGCCCAGCCCGCATTTCGCGTTCACTGGAAATCGCCCCGGGTTCACCTGCCCAGCCCAATCCGCTCGGTACCGGGGTTCCTCTCTCCCCTGCGGCGCTACCCGTGTCCTCTTCGGAAACGACGCACAAAAGAACTTCCGAACTCGGCACGCTCGCCTGGGAGCGGATGTCGGCCCAGGTCGACGCGCTCTCCGCCGCCTGGCAGGGAGACGACCTTCCCCCCGATTTGCGCGGCTTTGTGCCCGCCGGCGAAGGGCCAATGCGGCGGATGCTCTTGGTGGAACTGATCAAAATCGATCTCGAATTCCGCTGGCTGCACCACGGCCTGCCCAAAATGGTCGAGGAATACGCCGCCGAATTCCCCGAGTTGACGGCCAGCGGCGAGCTTCCCTGCGACCTGATCTACGAAGAGTTCCACATCCGCTCGCAGACCGACGAGCCTCCCGCCGCCAGCGCCTACTTCGATCGCTTTCCCGCCCAGCGGGAGCAATTGCAACGGCTGCTCAACCTGCAAACCAACCGCACCGTCTCCACGGTCATGGGCCGCGCCCGCGACCCGGCGATCGAAATCGGCCAGCAGATCGACGAATTTGAAATCCTCCACCGGCTGGGCAAAGGAGCCTTTGCCTCGGTCTATCTCGCCCGCCAGCGGACGATGCAGCGGCTGGTCGCGCTCAAAGTCTCCCGCGACCGCGGCGACGAACCCGCCACCTTGGCCCAGCTTGACCATCCGCACATCGTTCGCGTCTACGACTATCGCGTGCTCGATTCGCGCCAACTGCGGCTGTTGTACATGCAGTACGTCCAAGGCGGAACGCTGCACGCCGTCGTCGATCTGGCCCGTAACACCCCCGCCGAGCAACGCTCCGGCCGGACCCTCTTCGAAGGCATCGATTGGACGCTGTCCAATCGCGGCGAAGACCCCTCCGAAGATTCCTCCCTCCGCCGTCGCCTCTCCAAAGCCTCCTGGCCCCAGGTCGTCTGCTGGCTCGGCGCCCGATTGGCCGCGGCGCTCGAATACGCTCACCAGCGCAACGTCCTGCACCGCGACGTCAAGCCCGCCAATGTGCTCCTGACGCCGGAAGGTTCCCCCAAGCTGGCCGATTTCAACGTCAGCTTCTCCAGCAAGCTCGACGGCGCGACCCCCGCCGCCTATTTCGGCGGCAGTCTGGCCTATATGTCTCCCGAGCAGTTGGAAGCCAGCAATCCCGCTCATGGACGCAGCCCGGCCACGCTCGACGGCAAAAGCGACGTCTACTCGCTCGGCGTCATGCTCTGGGAGCTATTGACCGGTCGCCGTCCCTTCGGCGACGAACACATCGAAGGAAGCTGGATCGAGACCCTCGCCCTCCTTACCAGCCGCCGCTTGGAGGGCGTCCCGGCCGCCGCGATCGCGGCGCTACCCCGCGATATTCCCCCCGGTTTGCGCGAAGTGCTCCTGGGATGCCTCTCCCCGCAAGTGGAAGATCGTCCCACGGCCGGCGCCCTGGTGCGGCAACTGGAACTTTGCCTTCAGCCCCGCGCCCAACGCCTCTTCCGCCCCGCCCCCGGCACGATCTCCGGCTGGCTGCGAAAGTACCCTGTTTCCTCGTTCGTACTGGCAGGCGTCGCCCCCAACGTCCTGTTCAGCGCCGTCAACTTGACCTGGAACGCCAGTCTCGTCATCGCAGGCCTGCCGGCCGAAGTGCAAAAGATCTTCTGGGAAATGGAGGTGGGGTTGATCAATGGCATCGCCTACCTGATCGGCGTGACCCTCGGCGTTCGCTGGGCTTGGCCGGCTCTGAAAATCGCCCGCGCCGTAGCCGCGACAGGCAAGCTCCCTCCCGGCGCTCGCATCGACGCTCTCGCCCCCATTCGCCGCCGCGCTCTCTGGCTGGGCGACCGGATTAGTTGGATCACCGCCGCCCTCTGGATTTTCTCCGGCTTCGCCTTTCCCCTCGGCCTGTACCTCAAGGCCGGCGACGACTACCAGTTGGATGCCCCCCTCTACGAGCACTTCATTTCCACCCAATTGCTCAGCGGCCTGATCTGTTCGATGCAGGTCTTCTTTCTCATCACCCTGCTGGAAGTCCGCAATCTGCTGCCGGTCCTGTCCCCCCCCGGCAGCGTGCAATTGGCCGAAGTCGAACAGTTTTCGCGACTGGAACGGCGCTGCGGCTGGTACTTTGGCTGCGCGTTCTCCGCCCCGTTCATCGCCGTCTTCGGCCTCGCCATGAGCACTACCGAGTTCCGCTGGCCCATCGGCCTGGTGGCCGTGCTCGGCGTGCTCGGCTCCGGACTGGCGTTCTTTTTAATGCGCATGATCCAAAGCGACTTGGGAGCGCTCGCGCTCTCCGTCGATCCCAACCGCGACAGCCTCTCCTCGGCCGGAGAAACGACCGAGTCCTTTTGGACCGCCTCCCGTTGATCCGCTACAATACCCGGCAGGGTCCATGTTGGCAGGACCCCAACGAGGAATGCTCCATGTTCGCCGTCCGACATATCGCCCGGCTGGGGTTGGCGATCACGACCATCGTCCTTTCCACCGCCCCGCTCCGCGCGCAGGTCATCCAACTGCCGACATTTCGCCAATTCGCTACCAGCTCTTCGGTCCTCGTTCCTGATCGCGGCGCCGCCCTGCTCGGCGGAAACGCCTCCGCGCGCAGCTACGCCTCGCAAGTCGGTTCCGGCCTCGCCCCATTTGGCCCAACCGCCGCCAATCGCGGACTGGGACGCGCCTCCTCAACCGCCCAGGCAACCGCTCATGCCTGGATCCACGATCTTGATGCTCAAGATCGGCGCCTGCTCGCCGCCGATCCCTCTCGAAACCCAACGCTTGCCCGCCGCGCTTCCAGCGACGATTCCCTCTCGTCGCGTTCTTCGCCGCTCAATCCCCGATTCAAGTCCGAGAACCTCGCCCGCCGGCTCGCGGCCGCTCGCTCGGCACCCGTCGACCGGAGCATCAAAGAAATCGAGCGCGACCGCGCAGGCAGCCAGTTCGCCGCGCCGCGCTAGCCGCACTTTCGCTCGCAACGCGCGTCGGCGGCTTCAGCGCATCTCGGCAGCCAATGCTTCTTAGCGCCCCCTTCGCGTCCCGTCCGCTAGCAAGTCGCGAATGGCCCTGCACTGTCATGTTTGGAATTGGCTAGATTTCTCCTAGATTTTCCCGCCACGGGTTGGCAACCCGCCCACCGTTGGTACACTGTTGACACGGCCAGGGAAGCCGCCGGTCGACTCCTGTGTTTCTTGTGTCCCCCTTGGAGCGACCGGCACCTCACGATTGGCACCATCGAGTTTCAAGGCCACGGATTTTCCCCTGTGATGTACTACGAGGTGGCGGCCCCGCAGGACGCGGGGCTTTCTTTTTTTACGGCTCCCGCGCCCCCCCTCGACGCATCACAACGCTGCCTCCGAGCATGAAGCGAGCCGGCGAAACCGCCGGCTCGACTTCCATCCGCTGATGGGCGACCAGGAGTCGCCCCGTACTAGACCGTTCCGCGCGACCGCATAGCGCGGCGGCGGCTCAAAAACGCCAGCGCCGCCAGCCCCACTCCCGACAGCGCCAACGTCGACGGCTCCGGCACGGCCAGATTCTGCCCCGACTGGCCCGCCTGATAAATTCCCAGAACTTCGTTGGCCGACAATGCTCGCCGCCAGATTCCCACATCGTCGATCAGAGCGTTAGTCCATTTTACGTCGCTGCTGCCGTCCGTGTACTCGCCGGTGCCATCCTGACCGACGTTCGTCGCCAGGCCGGAATCGATCGTTTGCCCCCCTGCGCCTAGCGACGTCGTATTCACCAGCACGCCGTCCAAATAGGCCAGCGCGTTTCCGCCCCGGTCAAACGTAACCGCCACATGACGCCAGGCATTATTGCTCAGCGTGCCGGCCGGTCCATCGTAGTCCTTCCGAGTTTCCGGCGCGACTTCGCGATAATTCCACTGGAATCGCCCATCGCCCGCGGTCGCCACCACCCAGCCGGTGTTGCTACCGCTGTCCCAATTCTTGTTGGAGACCAGCGACGGATCGCCGCTCCATCCCCCGGCGCCAAATTTCGTCCACAAAGAGACCGAGAAATCGGTGTTCGCGCCGAAGTTCAAGTCCGCCGGAGTCCCCAGCGTCACGTAGCGGGATAAGTTGTTCGGCCGCTCGACGCCATCGCTAAACACCGAAATCGCCCCGCCGATTTTCCCTGCCGCGAACGTCGGGTTGTTCACCCCCGTCCCGTTGTTTCCCCGCCCCGACGCATCCGCCAGCGTGTTGTCGAACGTTAAATGGACAACCAAGTCGTCGGTAATCGCCGCTGGCGATACCGCCGCCGCCAAAAGCACTGCCCCCGCCGCCAAAACCATCGATGCCAATTTCATGTGCGACTCCCAGAAAAAGAAGAACTTTGTAAACCCGCCCAGCCAATCCCTCCGACCGCCTGTTGTCAATTCAATGCTGCTCCGAGAAACAAACTCTCGCCAACCGTGGTTGAGCGCAATCCTGGCCTGCAATCCCTGCCGTCAGGACCCATGACCTTACCGTTCGATTGTTAGGTCCGTGCGAGAATGCACTGAGAATTTAGGCAATTTCCGCCCCCAGGGAAAGCAAGTTGCTCCAAAAGACCCGAAAATAACCCAAACGGTCACGGAAATTATCGTCTCACGATGGGATCTCTTTCCCTGCCGACCCCTACTTTAGGACCAGCTGCCTCTCGACCGGCCGCCGGAGTGCGGCTCTCCACCGATGCCCCTTGCGACGCCTCCTCTTGCCGGTCGGGCAATGCTCGCCCCCGCCGCCGTTCCCCTCCCTCGAATTTCGCCCGCAGCCGGTCCCAATCAATCTCCAGCCGGCCCCCCTGGTCCCGGTGCCGCTGCTCCCACCCCATCAGCAACTCCAAACAGGCATGATCGATGTAGTCCAGCCGATCCATGTGGATTCGCAACAACTTATCGGCGGGCGCCTGATCCAGCGCCGCCGACAATACGGGCAACCGCACGAACGTCGCCGCCCCGACCAGGTGCATGTTGACCTCGTCCTCCTTCGCCCCCGGAGTCATCTCCACCCGCAGATGCGAAAACGTGTACAGCAGCTTGATGATCGAGAGCAAGAATCCCGTCACCACCCCCGTCAACAAATCGAACCCCACGATCGTCAACACGGTAATCAAAAAAATCGCCGCTTCGCTCCGGCTGTATTGCGCCAGATGCCAGAACGTCTTGTAATTCACCAGCCGGTATCCCGTGAACACCAGCACCGCGGCCAGGCTGGCAATCGGGATATAACTCAGCACGTTCGGCAACAGCACGGCAAACAGCAGTAGCCACACCCCGTGCAGAATTGCCGACATACGGCTCCGCGCCCCCGCCTGCAAGTTGGCGCTGCTCCGCACGATCACCCCCGTCATCGGCAACGCGCCCAGCGCCCCGCAGAGCATGTTGCCGACCCCCTGCGCCGCCAACTCCCGGTCGTACTGCGTTCTCGGCCCACTGTGAAGCTGGTCCACGGCCGCGGCGCACAACAGCGTCTCCGCGCTCGCGATCACCGCCATCATCCCCGCCCCCACCCAAAAACTCCCGTCCGACAATAACCCAATCTGGTCCCACGACGGCGGAGTCAAGGCCTTTAGCAGATTCGCGGGCACCGAGACGTAGTCGAAACTGAGTTGCAGCACGTTCGCAAATACCGACGCCGCCACCACCGCCACCAGCGCCGCGGGAATCGCCTGCAGCGCTCGTGGAGCGAACGACTGCCACAGCATAATCAACAGAATCGTCAACGCCCCCACCGCCGCGCACCAGTGGTGCCGCGAGCCGTCGATCGGGAAAAAAGCCGAATAAAATAGCTCGTGCAAGTCGCGCAAGTTGTCGAGCCCGCTCCCGGCGGGCTTGCTATCCAGCATCACGTGCGCCTGGCTGGCGATAATCAACACGCCAATCCCCGCCAGCATCCCCTCGATCACCGCCGGCGAAACCGCCCGGAACCATTGCCCCATCCGCAGCCCCCCGGCCACCAGTTGGATCGCCCCCGCCGCCAACACCAAAGGTCCCAGCATCGCAATGCCATGCGCGCTGACCTGCTCGTACACGATCACCGTCAGGCCCGCTGCCGGGCCGCTCACCTGCAACGGCGCACCCGCCAGCGTCCCCACGATGATCCCCCCGATCACCCCGGTCACGATCCCCGCCGACGGCGGCGCGTCAGAGGCCACCGCGATCCCCATGCACAGCGGCAACGCCACCAGAAACACCACGATCGACGCCAAAGCGTCGTGGCGTGCCGCCGACCACCGGTCGGTGCCCAGGTCGCGGCGCTGCGGTTCTCTTTCCATCATTGCATCCGTTCTTCCAGCGGAACGTCAGCCACCCAAAAATCCTCGGCCACTAGGCCCGCGCGCCCGGCGCTTCCTGATCAAGCATCGGTACGCCTGCTCCAGACGAAATCTCCGCGTACGTCGACGCGCACAAATCCACGAATTCCCCCCGCTCCGCCGAATACCCCAGCACCTCTCCGGTTTCAATACAGTAATACCACCCATACAGCCGCAACTCGCCAGTCGCTTCCCCCACCGCGATCGACGGGTGCGTCCGCAGATTCCCCATCTGCACCAGCACGTTCTGCTGCGTCACCCGGGCGATGAACTCGTCCCCCGACAGCCCGCGAAATTTTTCGCTCGCAATCCGCTTCGTCGCCTCCGCGTTGGAAAACCACGCCTTCACGACCGGAAAGCGCTCGTACATCTCGCTGCTCAACAACGTGGCCATCGCCCCGCAGTGCGAATGCCCGCAGATGATGATGTTTCTGATCCCCAGCACCGATACCGCGTACTCGATCGTCGCCGCCTCCCCCGTCGTCGTCGAGCCATACGGCGGAATGATGTTCCCCGCGTTCCGCAGCAGAAACAAGTCCCCAGGATCGGTCTGCGTGATCAAGTTCGGGCTCACCCGCGAGTCGGCGCAGGTAATGAACAACGCCCGCGGGCGCTGCTGTTTGCTCGCCAACCGTTCAAACTCCGTGCGCTGGCTCGGAAACACCTGTTGGCGAAAAGAGCTAATTCCAGCAAGGATTTTTTTCATGGTTCTTTGGCAATCAAAAATAGCCTGGAAGCCGATTGCGGAAAACGGCGCCATCAATGCCCGTTTCCCTGCGTGATGCCATCCATCGCCACGCCTGCGTTCCACACAGTTCGAGATCGGCCGACCGGAACGTCCCCGCCCAAACGGGCCAATCCGCCAAACAAGGCGGATCATCGCCAATCGCTGCCCCCCGGCGTCAATCTCGCGCGCAGACCGCGCGCCCCCTAACAGCGCAGCGGCAGAGAAGCGCCGCAAGAAATTCCGCCGCCAAACAAGAACCCGCCCCTCTCGCCCACTGCCAATCCCCCGCCCAACAACTTGCGCCCCCTGAGCGGTGTTCGCAACCGCAGCTCATTCTCGCCACTCGCCAATCGTCGCCCAACGCTCGGCGTCGCAATACCCGCCGCCTCTAGGTCGTCCGACTCCGGGGCCTCCGAGTCCGCCCCGTCCGCCAGCCGCAAAAAGACCGGGAGACCCGCCTCCTCCCCCCCAGGCATCGCCATACAGCCTAGGATCAACAGCAAATACCCAAGCCGGCTCAAACACCGCAATGGTCTGGGCAACATCATGGGACAAGAAATCACGGTTGAACTGCCAACGCACATTCCGAACCGAAAGCCGCCCGGAATCGTCCCCACCGAACCGGCGTCTATACAAAGCCCCCTTATCGTATCCGCATCGCTATCGCGAAACAACGTCAACGTACAGGCCAATACCCCCCCACCTGCTCCACAGCAATCTCCCCCGCCGCAGCGCATGGCCCCAACCCTCACCCCCCAGATACACCGCCCCCGCATGCGGTTATCATTTTGCCGCGCTACGGACCGACGCAAAGATTCGGCACCGCCAGCCGGGTGAATAGATGCGGTGAAGCCACGACGCTCGACGGGTAGTTCCCCAGCGCTTGTTTAAACTCGGGATGGTTGAACGCTGCTCGGAAATGGGCCACGGACTCCCACACCGCATAGTTCAAGAACACTCTGCTCCCAGCGATTCCTTGGTGCAACTGGGTCGAGATATACCCTGGCTGCAACTTCATCCAGTTGGCGTCCGCTTCCCACGCCTTCAGCAGCGCCTCCACGTCCTCCTCCGCGACTTGGAAGATATTCACCAGCACAACCGGCGATACGTCGCTCTGAACCTGCTGAAAAATCGGCACGTTTTGATCCAGTGGTCTTAGCTCGAGCATGCGATCTCACCTTGTGGTTGTGCTTGACATCAATGCCATCGCCACTCGTTCGCCTCCCGGCCCCCCACGCCCAGCCCCTACCCTCACCCCCCAATCTGATACATCGCCCGCGATGGCTTGATGAACTCCGGCGTGTCGATTCCATGACCCGCCTTTTTCGCCCCCACGCAGGCCGCCATCATTTCCGCCAACTCCTCGTCCGTCCCCCCACCCCGCAAGAGCCGCCGCGCGTCCCACTCCACGGTCGAGAACAGGCAATTCCGCAACTGCCCTTCCGCGGTCAGCCGCAGTCGATTGCAAGCCTGGCAGAATGAATCGCTGACCGGATTGATGAATCCCACCCGGCCCCCACCATCCACGTACGCGAAATCGCTCGCCGGCTGGCTGGGATGGTCCCTTTCCACCGCCACGAGCCGCCCCACCTCCCGCTCGATCGTCCTCCGCACCTCTTCCCCCGTCAGCACCTGGCCAGCGCTCCAACCCCCCTCCGCGTCCAAGGGCATATACTCGATGAACCGCAATTCCAAACCGTGCCGCCGCGCGAACTCCGCCAACGGCACGATCTCCCCCTCCGTCAATCCGCGAATCGAAACCGCGTTCAGCCGGATCCGCTCAAAACCCGCCTCGATCGCCGCGAAGATCCCCGCAAACACCCGCGACAGACCCTCCCGCCGCGAAATCTGTTGAAACACCTCCTCCCGCATCGCGTCCAGCGAGATATTCAGCCTTTCCAGTCCGGCCGCCTTCAGTGCCCCGGCCTGGTCCGCCAGCAAGATCCCATTGGTCGTCAATGCCAGGTCGGTCAAACCCGGCGTCTCGGCCAGTTTGGCCACCAGCGTCGGCAAGTCGCTCCGTAACAGCGGCTCTCCGCCGGTCAAACGAATTTTCCGCACCCCCAAACCCGCCGCCACCCGCGCCAACCGCTCGATCTCCTCAAACGTCAATATCTCCCGCTGCGGCTTGAAGCGCACCCCCTCGGCAGGCATGCAATAGAAACAGCGGATATTGCAGCGATCCGTCACGCTGATCCGCAAACTGTCATGCTTCCGGCCAAAGCCGTCAATCAATTCCATACCATACCCTCGGCCGGTCCCCCGTGCCTGACCACAGCCCCGCCGCATTGATTCGGCTTACTCTGGCGCTGCTAAGGCCGTGCCGCGCCTGCAATTACAAGATAACCCACCCCACTCCCCGCCGCCATCGCCTCCCCGCCGCGCGAGAAACCCATTTGTACGATCCCGCCCCGCCGCCCATAATTCTTCGCTTCGCTTGGCGCTCTATCCCCCAACCGGATCGGCAAGCCCGCCGTCGCTTTCCCTCCAGATCGACAGCCAGACCGCCCCCAACCCGGCCTTCCTCATTCCGCTTCGCCCAACCCGCTTCACTCCCCGCAACACATACCTATGCCCCATCCCTGGCTCTCCCACCGCTCCTTGTCCTTCGACAGCTCCGGCATCCGCAAGATCTTCGAGCTGGGCGCCAAGCTCTCCGATCCCATCAACCTCTCCATCGGCCAGCC
>JALHPA010000042.1 GCA_022842745.1 Pirellulales bacterium | reverse complement strand
GGCTGGGCTGGCCGATGATGGCGTTTGCGGCGGCGCTCATCGGGACATTCCTCGTGGAGATGGCTCGCTATCGGGCCGCCGGGGAGTCGACCGAGCGGCTCTCGCTCGCGGTGCTGGCTTATGCGTACGTGGGGTTGCTGCTCAGCTTTCTGGTGCAATTACGCGCGATTCAGCCGGTCCCGGGGACCGATGACGGAGAGCCGGCGGCGCTGATGGGAGGCAGCGGCGCTATCGATTGGGGGATGGTGGCGTTGGGATCGATGATCGCAATCGTCAAGGCCGGCGATATTGGGGCCTATACGATTGGCCGCATGTTCGGGAGGCACAAAATGGCGCCGCTTCTTAGTCCGGGGAAAACCTGGGAAGGGGCGATCGGGGCGATTGGCTTCGGCGTTTTGGCGGCGTGGCTGATCGGCCGATGGATCGTAGCGGAGCGATGGAATCCCAATCTTGGCCAGCCGATCCGCTGGATCCTCTTGGGTTCGATTCTTGCCGCCGCTGGTTTGATCGGAGACCTGGCAGAATCGCTGCTAAAGCGCGATTTGGGCCGGAAGGACTCTAGTTCCTGGATGCCTGGTTTTGGGGGGGTTCTCGATTTATTGGACTCCTTGCTGGTAGCTGCTCCGGTTGCATTCCTTTGTTGGAGCGCGGGATTGGCTCCGTGAGTCATTTTATAACATCTTTGGCAGCAAGGACTTGTGGATATTCTTGGGCCGTTCATGGCTGGTCGCTGGTCCCTTCGGGTATAGTTGTAGTACCTTGTACCTACCCGGCGGACGACGCGGAGCGAGCTGCTGTGCGTCAACATCGATGAACGATACGAACATCTCGGTGGTCGATTCCAAGACGCTGCTGGCGTTGTTTGGGCCGCGCGATCAATACCTGCGAAAGATCCGCTCCGCGTTTGGAGTGGTCATCGCCGTTCGGGACGACCAAATCCATATCGAAGGAAACCCCGAAGCCGTCGCCAAGGCGACGACTGCCATCGAACAGCTCAAATCGCTGGTCCAACGGCAAGGGGAAATCGGCCCGCACGATGTGTCCAAGATCCTGGCAGCGATCACCGGGCAACCGGCTCTTGTCGAGCATGCTCCCATCGAGAAGCTGAATGTCGGCAAAACCGTGCGTCCGCGGACACCGGGTCAGGCGGCCTACGTGCAGGCGATTCTTGACCACGATCTGGTGTTTTGCGTCGGTCCGGCCGGTACGGGAAAGACGTATCTGGCGGTCGCAATGGCGGTTTCGGCGCTGCGGCAAGAGCGGATCCGGAAGATTGTACTAGTGCGGCCGGCGGTGGAAGCGGGGGAGAGCCTGGGTTTTTTGCCTGGCGATCTCCAAGCCAAGATCAATCCCTATCTGCGGCCGTTGTTGGACGCGTTGCGCGAGATGATGGACTACGAACAGGTCAAACGCCTGACCGACGGGGACATCATTGAGATGATTCCTTTGGCGTATATGCGCGGTCGAACCTTGAACGACGCATTCATCATTTTGGACGAAGCCCAGAATACGACGGTGGCTCAGATGAAGATGTTTTTGACTCGCATGGGTCAGAACTCAAAAATCGTGGTCTCCGGGGATACGACGCAGGTCGACCTTCCGCCTCACACGCGGAGCGGGTTGATCGACGCCTTGGCGAGACTGCGCGGAATCGAAGGTTTCTGCGAAATTCACTTGCAGAAATCCGATATCGTCCGCCATCGCCTCGTACAGCAAATTGTGGAAGCCTACGAGGCTGACGACAATCAGCCCGTGCAGCGGAAGCGCAAGTAGACCGCGTGCTTTAGGTCTGCGAAAGGTTAGCGAGTCGATGTCAACCAACGGACAACAACGCCGCACCCGGCTCGAACGCGTGGCCGCGCTGGAATTGCCCCCCAGCCTGGCGGAGCGCGCGATGGAGCGACTGAGGCATGGCGATGTGCTGTTGCGAATCGCCTTGTGTGCGGTGGCGGCCCTCCTGATGTGGGGAATTATCGGCGGCTGGCGGCCGCCATTCCCATTCCGGACGGGCTACACCCCGCTGCGGGACATTGAATGCCGGACGACGTTTACCAGGCCGAATGCCAAACTGACCGAAGACGCTCGAGAAAAGGCCAGGAGCCTGGCCCGGTTTGTGTACGTCAACGATCCGAGCCCTTTACGGCAATTGCGGGCGGAATTAAAGAACGCGATGGCGAAGATTGCAAGCGCCGAAACGTTGCAGAGTTTGCCCGCGGGACTGTGGGCCGAGTTCTCGCCGCCGCCGATGCCGAACGTGGAACCCGCTTCCCTCGAGCAACAACAGGCGGAATATCAGAAGCTTCGATCGCTCGTGGAGACTCGGGCCAAGGCGTCCGAGTTCGAACTTACCTTGGGCAAATCCTTTGCGGAGATCGAGCAGAAGGGGATCATCCGGGAGTTTCCCAGTTTCAAGGATCCCAGCATCAAATCGGCTGCTGGCGTGCAGGGGAATTTGACCCAGATCGAAGTGCATCCTCCCGGCGATGCCCAATGGTCCACGATTTTGCCCACGTCGGAAGTATTGTTTGACGAGGCGGCAGCCCGGCTGAACGGTCACCTGAAGGAGAGTTTCGGGGCCGATGTCGCCGCTCGGCTCTTTAACTGGATCCGACCCAAACTGGTCGACACCTTGACGTTGGATAAAGAGGCGACCAAGAAATCACGGGATGAAGCCGCTGCCAAGGTGGAAGAGATCGTGGACACGTTTGAGGCCGGTGAAGCCGAGTTGGCGGCGGCCAACGTGCCCATCGATCCGGTCACGCTCGAGCTTCTGCGGGCGGAACACGACGCCACACTATCGAAAATGACATTCGGCCAATACGCGATCCGGTCGCTGGCGGTGCTTGGCATGTTTGCCGCTTTGTACGCGCTGAGCGGCTTTTATATCTTCTTCCGCGATCGGACGCTGCTGCAGGACCTGCGGAAGTTCCTCAAGGTTTTGGCGCTGTTTGTTGGTTCGGTGGCGCTTTGCCACATGGCGGCGACCAATACCCTGCGGGCCGAGATCGTTCCCATTCTGCTGTTTGGCATGATCGTGGGGACCGCCTACCACGCCGAATTGGCCCTTCTCCTCACGGGGCAGTTGGCCCTGGTGGTGATCCTCTCTTTGGGGCAAGGGCTGTCGGAGTTTGTGGTGCTGTTCAGCGCCGCTGTGACTTCCATTCTTCTGCTGGGACGGATTCGCACCCGTAGCCGACTGATTTACGTCGGCTTGATCGCTGGCGCCGCGACCTCGCTGACCGCCATCGGGGTAGGAATTGTGGATGGTCAGCCGCTCAACCTGCATTTGTTGCAAGGGGGACTGATCGAGGGAGCGTGGGTCATCGGCGCGGCGATTCTGATGCTCGGATTGTTGCCGTTCATCGAGAATATGTTCGATGTCATGACCGATCTGCGGCTGTTGGAGATCGGCGATCCGTCGCACCCGCTGCTTCAGGAGCTCGTGCGCCGGGCGCCGGGCACGTACAACCACTCGATCAACGTCGCCTCCCTGGCGGAATCCGCATGTGAGGCGATTGGCGCCCGGGGGTTGTTGGCGCGGGTGGGGGCGTATTTCCACGATATCGGGAAAATGCTCAAGCCGGGCTATTTTGTCGAGAACCAAGGGCGCGAAGGCAGCCGCCACGAGACGCTGCTGCCGGCGATGAGCACGCTGGTGATCATCGCGCATATCAAGGATGGCGCCGATCTGGCCCGACAGCATCACCTGCCCCAACCGTTGATCGATTTCATCCAGCAGCATCACGGCACGACGCTGGTCGAGTATTTCTACCGCCGGGCCAACGAGCAGAGCGAGCGCGATCCGAATGGCGCTGAAGTCGATGAGAGCGCGTTCCGTTATCCGGGTCCCAAGCCCCAGACCAAGGAGGCCGGCGTGCTCATGCTGGCCGATGCCTCGGAGAGCGCCAGCCGGGCGCTCGTCGACCCCACGCCGGCCCGACTCGAAAGCCTAGTTCACGACCTTTCGCTGAAGCGTCTGCTCGACGGTCAATTCGACGAATGCGGACTTACCTTGCAAGAGCTGCAATTGATTGAAGAGAGCCTGGTAAAGTCCCTGACCGCCAATTATCACGGCCGGGTGAAGTACCACGACCAGCGGACGGCATGAGCTGTCGGCGAGTTCTTGTGAATTTGGCGCCCGTTGATTGAACCTGAGGACTTCGAGCCAACGGAATGATCGATATCGAGATTGCCAACGAAACCGACGTTCCCGTGTCCCACGACCGACTTCGGGCCGCGGCGACGGCCGTATTGGTTCGGGAAGGGGTGACGACCGCCTGTATCTCTCTGGCGGTTGTGGGCGGAGGGGTCATCCACGCGATTAACCGGCGGTTTTTGGACCATGACTATCCCACCGATGTCATTAGTTTCCGCTTGAATGAGGACCGAAGCCGACTGGAGGGGGAAGTGGTGGCCAGCATGGACGCCGCGGCGGAGAACGCAAGGACGCTGGGAGGCACGATCGAGGATGAGCTGCTGCTGTACGTTGTGCATGGCGTGCTGCACCTATTGGGATACGACGATTTGGACCCGTCCCCCCGCGCGACGATGCGCCGCCGGGAGCGTGATATACTCGCTTCGCTGGGGGTGCAAGCAGCCGATGCGGACGACGGCGCCAATGTCGAACCGTCTGGCGGCTCGCGTTTGAATATCGCTTCCGTCCCATCTGCCGATCCACGTTGACCACCGCGTCGGAGTGCTCGTGACTGCCGTTTTGGTACTGCTTACGATTCTGGCTGTCGCGGTGGCTGCCTTTGCCTCCACCGCGGTCAAGGCCACGCATGGCTTCTCCCAGAGCCGCTTGGAGGACTTGTGTCGCAAGCGCGACTGTCTGCCGCTGTTTGTCCGGATTTGCGATAACCAGAAGCGTGGGGCCTTGGCCGCGGAAAGTCTGCGCGTACTGGCGACGGTGATCGCGGTCGTGCTGCTGGCGGTGTGGCTGGAGCGCGTCTGGACGTGGAACTCGCTTTCGCCAATCACCGCGACATTGATCGATCTGGTTTGGCTTTCGGGTTTCATTCTCATTCTTTGGGCGACGCTGATTTGGATCCCGGTGGCCGTGGTCGACCTGTGGGCCGAGCCATTTCTGGTGGCCACCTGGGGGCTGTGGGAGATGGCGGCGGTTCTTTTTGCGCCGACTTTGTTCGGCGCTCGGCTGGTCGAGGCCTTTCTTCGCTGGTCCACGGGCCGCACTCCCGAACCGACGTCCGAGGAAGCCGAGGAAGCGCTGGAAGAAGAGATCCGCTCGATCGTCTCGGAGGGGCATCGCGAGGGACTGCTCGAAGAAGACACCCGCGAGATGATCGAGAGCGTGATGGAACTGGCCGACGTCACCGTGGCCGAGATCATGACTCCGCGAACGTACATGCTTTCCTTGAGTAGCTCCTCCTCCCTGGACGAGGCGGTCCGCTTCATTCTGGACTCGGGCCATACGCGGATTCCAATCTACGGCCGCAGCCGGGACGACATCGTTGGAGTGCTGCACACCAAGGACGTTTTGGCCGAGCTGGTAAAACCTGTGACCGAGCGCCGACCGCTGGTGGAATTGCTAAGGCCCCCCTTCTTTGTTCCCGAGCGCAAGCCGGTGGACGAGTTGCTCACGGAGTTCCAGCGGAATCGCAATCACCTGGCCATTGTGCTCGACGAATTCGGAGGCGTATCCGGCCTGGCGACGATCGAGGACGCGATTGAAGAAATTGTGGGTGAGATCGCCGACGAATATGACGATGCGCTGGTGGACGGCATCAAGCAACTCGGCGACCTCACGTACGAGGCACTCGCTACAGTGCATATCGATGAACTCAACGAGCGGCTGGGCATTTCGCTGCCGGACGATCAGGATTTCGACACGATTGGCGGGTTTGTCTTTCATGAATTGGGGAGAATTCCGGAAGTCGGAGAGGAGTTGGTTCGACAAGATGTGCGGATCAAGATCCTGGACTCCAGCCGCCGGCGCATTGACCGAGTGGTGTTGGAAGTCCTGAAAAAGCCGGCCGCGGTCGAATGGAACGCGGCCCCCGAAGCGCCTCTACGCGATCGGTAAGGGCTATTCTCCCCGATCAAACGCTGACATCCCGTCGAGGGGGGGCTTCGATCGCCACCGGGCGGATTGGCTTGGTCAAGTCGCTCGGTTGCCGGGCAAAGCTATGATTCATTGAGCGCTCACCTTTCTCGTGCGATGCCAACGATGCCTGACCTTTCCCCGGACGCACACAGCCGCCGTTCGCGCGATGGGGGAAGCTCCGCTGGGTGGGGTTCGCGCCGCCGGTTCCTGCAAACGAGCGGCGCGGGGTTTGCGTGGCTGGCGGTGAGGTCGCTTTTGGGGCGGGACGGAGTGCTCGCCGATGAACCGACTGCGCGGCCGAGTGATCTCTCCCTAGATCGGCCTCTCGCTGCGCGCCCTCCGCACATCCCTCCCCGTGCCAAGTCGGTTATTTTCCTCTTTTGCTACGGCGGACCGAGCCAGGTGGACCTGTTTGATCCGAAGCCGGTTCTCGACAAGTGGCACGGCAAAGCCATTCCTTTGTTCAAGAAGGAGGATGCATTCTTTCCCGACACCGAGGCGACGGCGTTCAAAAGCCCATACAAGTTCGCCAAGCACGGCCAGTCCGGCATCGACATCAGCGAAAAATTTCCGCACCTGGCGCGGTGTGCCGACGATCTGTGCGTCATTCGTTCGCTCCATGCGCAGTCGAACAACCATGCGCCGGCGCTGTTCCAAATGAACACCGGATTCACGCTTCCCGGTCGACCGAGCATGGGTTCGTGGATCACCTACGGCCTGGGGAGCGAATGCGATTCCCTGCCGGCGTTTGTCGTTCTGTGGGACCACCGGGGCGGGCCAATCGGCGGACCGCAGAATTGGACCGCTGGGTTTCTCCCGGCCACGTACCAGGGAACTCCTTTCCGCAGCAGCGGAGATCCGATCTTGGACCTGGGTTTGGCCCCGGGGGTGGATGCCGAGCAGCAGCGAGCACGGCGGGAGTTGCTGGGCAAGCTGAACGAGCAGCATCTGGCGCAGCACCCAGGCGAATGGGATCTCAATGCCCGTATCGCCAGCTACGAGTTGGCGTATCGCATGCAGATGGCCGCGCCGGCGGCGGTGGACCTGTCGCAGGAAACCGAGGCGACGAGGCGACTGTACGGCCTGGACGAAAAGCCAACCGATTACTTCGGCCGGCAGTGCCTGCTTGCGCGCCGACTCGTGGAGCGGGGGGTGCGTTTTGTTCAGATTTACTCAGGAGGGGGCGTTCAGCAGACCAGTTGGGACGCCCACTTCGGGCTCAAAGTCAATCACGACGAGCATTGCGCCGAAACCGATCGGCCGATCTATGGGCTGCTGACGGACCTGAAACAACGCGGGCTGTTGGACGAAACGCTGGTGATTTGGGGAGGGGAATTTGGCCGAATGCCCACCAGCCAAAGCGGCATTGGTCGCGACCATGGCCCTCATGGCTTTACGATGTGGCTCGCCGGGGGAGGGGTCAAGCGCGGAATGATTTATGGCGCTACCGACGAATTTGGCTACCGGGCGGTGGAAAATCCTGTGTCGCTGCCCGACCTGCACGCGACGATCCTGCACCAAATGGGCCTGGACCATCGACGTCTGACGTTTCGGCATTCCGGTCGCGACATGCGGCTGACCGACACCAGCGGGCAGGTTATTAAGGCGATTTTGTCCTAGAATATGCCTCCCGAGCGTTCACCGCGAATGGAGGCAGAGCGTCATCCGCGGCGTTTCCGCGACCGGTCCGTTTCGTCGCTACGACCGCGGACGGATGTCTTCCCGGGGAGCGCGGCGATAAGATGATCTCTCGACGGCGCTTTACGGCGCTGGATGAGAAAGCGATGCTCCCGGCAAATTCCGTGCTTCCTGTATTTTTCCTTCCCGCCACCCATGAACCGACTCCTGCTTCTCGCGTTGATCCTGGTCGTTCCTTGTCAGCATGTGCCCGCGGGGGCCGCCGAAAGTCTTGAAGTTGCGTTCAGCGCGGCGGACATTACTCCCGCTCTGAATGGCTCTCGCCCCGTGTACCTGGCCGGCTACGGACAGAATCGGAAGGCCGTTGGCGTCCATGACAAGCTTTATGCGCGGGCCGTCCTGCTGCGCAGCGGCGAAACAAAGCTGGCGTTGGTCTCGGTGGACTTGATCGGACTTCAATACCCGGCGGTGCAAGCGATTCGCGCGCGGCTCAAGGATTATCGGTACGTGCTTGTGGCCAGCACCCACAACCACGAGGGTCCGGACGTGATCGGAATGTGGGGCCCGTCGCCGGTGCGCTCGGGAGTCGACTCCGATTACGTGGAACTGGTCGTAGAGCGGGCGGTGCGAATGGTGCGCGATGGCGAGAAGCGGTTTGTTTTGGCAACGGCGGAGTACGGTACGGCCGACGACGCATCGCTGCTGGCCGATTCGCGATTGCCGAAGGTTTACGATCCTACTCTGCGCGCTCTGCGTTTTATCGGTTCGGACAAGAAAACGGTGGGCACGCTGGTGCAATGGAATTGCCATCCTGAGGCGATGGGTCCTAAGAACGATCAACTTACCGCCGATTTCCCGTTCGCGACGGTGGCAGTTCTCGAACAGCGGTTTTCCGCCCCGGTCGCGTATTTCAGCGGCGCGGTGGGGGGGCTGATGACGCCCCCGGACGGCGTCGTCAAAACCGACAGCGGCCAACCGCTCGGCGAAGGGGACTTTGAATTCTGTCGGCGGTACGGCGAGGCGGTGGGGCAATTGGCAATCAAGGCGCTCGATCGCGCCGTGCCGGTCCGCCTGACGCCGTTCGCGGTCTCGGCGCGTCCGGTAGCAATTCCCCTGGCGAACCCGCTGTATCAGCTTGGCCGGGCCATGGGCGTGCTGACTCGAGACGGCCGCGCTTGGACGGGCGACGCAGAAAGGCTCGGCGAGACGATTGGCGCTCGAGCGGATGCGAACGGTAAGCCGCTGGCCATCGAGACCGAGGTCGCCTACCTTCGGTTGGGCGAATTGGCCATCGCAGGCATTCCAGGCGAGCTCTACCCCGAGTTGGTTTACGGGCATTTTCAGACCCCGGCCGATCCCGCCGCCGATTTTCCGCAAGCCGCGCTCGAACCCTGCGTGGCGGACATACTGCCCGAGAAAAAATGGCTGCTGTTTGGTCTGGCGAACGACGAAGTGGGTTACATCATTCCCAAACGGCAATGGGACGAAGCGAGACCCTTCGCGTATGGCCGCAAAGAGTCGCAGTACGGGGAGATCAATAGCTGCGGCCCGGAGGTTGCGCCGATCCTCATGCAATCGCTACGAAACCGAGTGCGCGAGGCGGAAGCCTCAGGCCAATAGAGACCGCGCAAATCGCCGAGATCGTCGCGAACCGAACTGGATCTGGCCCTCGTTAAATTTCGACAACGCTTGCGCAGCTTCGGTTCGCACCGATGATTATCGTTCCGTCTCGCACGAGCCAAGTGATTGCCGGGGATCTGATCCTTCCGGACCGTGTCCTGATCGGCGGAGCGGTATGCATGGATGGCGGCCGATTTGTGGCGGTGGGTGATTTGTCGGCCGTCCTCCAATCAGCGCCCGCAACCGCAACACGCACCAACCACGACGGGTTTCTGTCGCCCGGTTTCGTCGATTTGCACGTGCATGGGGGGGACGGCGCCGACTTCATGGATGGCACGGACGAGGCTTTTCGCACAGCGCTTTCCGCACATTTACGGCACGGCACGACAAGCATTCTCCCGACCTCGACCGTCGCGCGGCACGATCAGACGGTTGAGTTCCTGCGGCGGTGCCGAGAATTCCACCTTCGCTCGGGCAGTCGATTCTCAAAAACGGATTCGTCCGCGCATTCCTGGCAGGGGCCAAACGTCCTCGGGGCGCATCTCTATGGCCCGTATTTCCGTTACGAAGCCCGCGGTTGCCACTCCGGCGCCCATTTGCGGCAGCCGGAGTCGGCCCAAGAAGAGGAATTACTGTCGTTTGCCGATATCGTCCGCACCGCCACGATCGCGCCCGAGTTGCCGGGGATCGAGCGGACGGCGCGCGCGTTTGCGGAGCGCGGCGTGCGGCTCAACGTCGGGCACTCATGGGCCACATTCGAGGAGGTAGCGCGCGCGGTGGAATGGGGCGTGCGCCACGTCGACCATCTGTTCTGCGCAATGTCCGACAAATCCAAGCTCCGACCGTCGCAGCCATTCCCGATGCGTGGGGGCGTATTGGAAGCGACGTTGGCGCTCGACATCCTGACCACGGAAGTCATTGCCGACGGCAAGCACCTGGCCCCCGAACTGCTGCAACTGGCGTACAAAGTCAAGGGACCGGATTCACTGGCCTTGGTGACGGATAGCAGCCGGGCCCTCGACATGCCGGAGCGGAGCGAGCCATATCTTTTCGGCC
>JALHPA010000041.1:10084-10458 GCA_022842745.1 Pirellulales bacterium | reverse complement strand
GCTTGGCGTCGGCACAGCGCAAACCGCCTTGGCCTACGGGGCCGACGACCTCGACGGTACCGTCCGGCATGAACTGATTTACCACGACGCCGGCGCGGAAACGCCTGAAATCCTCACCGTGGAACAAATCCGCCGCCTGATCGAAGAGGCGGGACGCGAACCGGTCGAGCGGGACACCCTTTACCGTCGCGTCGAACGCAGCGGCAACGCTTGGCGCGAAGGAGAGGCGATTTTGGCCGCGCGGTAGACCCCCGCGCGGCGCTGTCCACGGTGGGGCAAGCGATTATCACCCGTCAAACAGTCAAGCAGCGCAAAAGCCGCGTTAGCCAATCATTTACGGCCTGCGTCTTTTGATACTCCGCGTTCTGCGGGCG
>JALHPA010000041.1:0-10074 GCA_022842745.1 Pirellulales bacterium | reverse complement strand
CAACCGCGTCGCCACAATTAGCCCGTCGGACGGCCGCACGCAAACCAGCCGTAGGTCGACCAGCTCGCGCAATATTGGCCCCGGTGTCCATGCCAGGACGTCGCGGTTCTCGATCAGATTCGACAACGCCGCATGCTGGTCGGGGGTCAAGTCCATGATGCCGTTGCGCCGAGGTGTGTGCCCGCCTGTCCTTCATGGAACCCCAGGGGGCAATCGGCAGGCCGATGCTAACGGGATTTTGCGGGAAATACGTCGATCCGCGAAGACTGGGCGAGTTGAGCGGCTGGACAGGAAGGATGTTCGCCGGCACGGAGGCGGTGGCACCCATCAATCGTTGCGGTCCTGCACACAGCGCGAGGGCAAAGGACCAAAACGGCGCAGACCTCGCCGTGTACCGGAGATACCGAACACAGCCCATAAAAAAACCCGCCCTGGTTGACACCAGGGCGGGCCAATAGTTCTTACTAATTCCAGCCGTCCGAAATCGACCTAGCTGCGTCGCAGATACCGAGCGCCAGCGAACGCCAAGCCAAGGAGCGACCAAACAGCGACCGACATCGGCTCAGGGACGCCGCCACCTCCCCCGCCGCCGTTACCCTCTCCATTCGGGTCAGTGATGCTGGGCTCATTCAGCGAAGTGCCATATTGGAACCGCACATTGGAAATGGTTGTGGTGTCGAGCGAAAATCCGTTCGGCAACCCCGTAAAGGTAAACGTGATCGCATTCTTGATCAACGGCATGTTGAACAACTGCTTTGCTTGAGAAGTTGCGACCTTGTCTTCCAAGCTGGTCAACGCATAGTCCAGGTTGTCAACATCCTTTACCTGATTTCCATTGAAAATGCCCAGGCCATTCGTTCCGATACCACGATTTTGTGTCAACCCTGAAAAATCCACGAATTGCTCTCGATACTGCCACCCACCCTTGAATGCGCCCGGTCCACCATTTGTACTCCCAGCCGCAGCTAGATTAGCGACGATGGGCTGCTGCAACAACCCGTTCGCGTTCGCGTTAACCGTCGAGTTCTGCTGGTAAATTCCCAGGGGTCCCGATGCCACCGCACTTTGTAATGTCAGCGTGGAATTAGTGGAAAGATCGAAAAAAATCGCAGACAACATTTGGTCCTGCTTGGTCGCGTCACCAATCGCTGCTCCCGAGAGAGCGGTGTTGGACAACACGATGGTCAGCGTTGAACCCGACGCGGAAAACACCGCAGTTGCTTCGCGACCATTTCCGTCTGTTCCGCCAAAGCTTACAGAGGCGAGAGCATAAGAACCCGGCATTCCAGCCGCAATCAAGCCAAAAACTACACCTACAAAAGCTATCTTCAGCATTCTAAATTGGTCCAAAGGCTCTAACAGACTCTTGCCAAGTTAGTTTTATCTTCCTCTAACCCTTATATGCCGCCGCGTGCCAATTCCTGACAAGCGGAATCGGGAAAAGTGCGAAATATGCCCTGATCAGCAATTTTTTCCCCCCTCATCGCAGTAACGCAAATCTACCAATCATTCTCTTTAACCCAAATTAACTCGAACCTCAAATCCCAGTCACCGTCGCACAATTACTTGACAACACAAATGTTGACAAGTAAACTATCAATACAGCGCCAAACTCGTGAGAACCACCATGTCCCTATCTCTCCAAACTGAGTTGAAGAAAAGGTTTCCCTTCGACTCTCCCGAGCAAGAGGCGGCGTTGAACCTGCTTCGCACCAACGACCAGGTGCAGATCCAGTTCGCTCGCCACTTTCGAGACTTCGGACTGACCCCGGCCCAGTACAACATCCTCCGCATCCTCCGTGGCGAAGGTCAGCCCCTCCCCATCCTCGAAATCGCCAACCGCACCGTCACCGTGGTCCCAGGGATCACCGGCTTGATCGACCGTCTGGAGCAGGCGGGACTGGTACTCCGCCAACGCTGCCAAGACGATCGCCGAGTGGTCTATGTTTCGCTCACCGATCGAGCGAACCATCAGCTTGCTGAGCTAGACGCGCCGGTCCTGGCCCTACACAAGAAGCTGATGAGACGCCTGGCCCCAGGCGAACTGGCCGAACTAAGCCGGCTATTGGAAAAAGTCCGCTCATCGCTGTCCGACGACCCATAGCCCGGTTTTTTTTGCCAAATACATTATCAATCAACAATTTACCGATCAAGTTATCCACGCCACCTCAATTCTTTGGAGCCAATCATGCAACGCATCCGCAAAGCCGCCGATCGCGGCCACGCCGACCACGGCTGGCTGAACGCCTACCACACCTTTTCCTTTGCCAGCTACTACGACCCAGACCACATGGGCTTTCGCGCCCTGAAGGTCATGAATGAGGACCGAGTCCAGCCGGGAATGGGGTTTGCCACCCACGGCCACCGCGACATGGAAATCATCACCTACGTGCTCTCAGGCGCCCTGGAACACAAAGACAGCCTGGGAAACGGCGAAGTCCTCCGCCCCGGCGAGTTCCAGCGGATGTCCGCAGGTACAGGAGTCCGACACAGCGAGTTCAACCCTTCGAGCAGCGATCCGGTGCATCTCTACCAAATCTGGCTCCTGCCGCGCACCAACGGCATTCAGCCCAGCTACGAACAGAAGTTCTATAGCGACAGCGAAAAACAGGGCCAATTGCGCCTGGTCGCCTCCCCGGATGGGGCGGATGGCTCGCTGACCATCCACCAAGATGCCCGAGTCTTCCTCAGCATCTTGAACCCCGGCGAATCCGTCCAACATCCGCTCGGCCTAGGGCGGCACGCCTGGCTGCAAGTCCTCCGCGGTTCCGTTACGGCGAACGGCACGCGCCTGGCGACCAGCGATGGGTTAGCCATTAGTGATGAACTCGCTCTGACCGTCACCGGCGAGGCGCCGGCGGAGGTGATGCTGTTTGATCTGGCCTGACCCCAACCACAACCCTCCCCTTTTTCACCGGAGATCGTTTGATGATGTCCTCTCAACTTCAAGGCGGCATGACCCTCGTGGCCCGATCGATGCTCGGCCTGATTTTCTTGCTGAGCGCCATTGGCAATAAAATCCCAAACTTCGCGGGCATCGTCGAAAATATGCAAACCGCCGGCGTCCCCGCGCCGCAGCTCATGCTGGTCGGGGCCATCGCCTTTCTGATCGTTGGCAGCCTTTCCGTCATCCTGGGATTCTGGGCCAGAATCGGCGCCGCGCTTCTTCTGGTCTTCCTCGCGCTGGCGACCTACTACTTCCATGCCTTCTGGAAATACGAAGGCCAAGAGCAGCAGATGCAGATGATCCATTTCATGAAGAACCTGTCGATGGCCGGGGCGATGCTATTCATCATCGCCAACGGTTCCGGCCCGTTTATCCTGGATAGGCGCGTGGGAGAGAAATAGCCCCAGCGCGACGGACCTGACGGGCGTGTTCACCCGGCGTCCACTCCACACAGATTGGGCACGATCAGATACCCCGGCTCCGAAGGCGCTCGCGCCTCGGAGCCGAAGGTTTCGTGGGTGATTTGCTCACTCAACGTGGCCAGGCTGCTGGGCGTCACCAGTCCCGTGGGCCGTCCCTTGTGGACGATCACAATCACCAGCGGCGATTCCTGGGTAAAGTAATCGATCAGCGCCGCGAGCGTCGTTTGCTCGTCGAACGAGACCACCTCCGTCGTCATGGCCGTCTCCACCGGCGATCCGCCGCAGTCCTTGGCCGCCATCCGCAGGCGCAAGCTGGGGGCTGTTATCAGTCCAGCCAGCTTTCCTTCCTCGTCCACCACCGGCAACGCCCGCAGATGGGTCTGTTCCAACAGCTCGCTGGCCAGTTTGATCGAATCCTTCGCCTTCACCGCCACAGCGCAAGGAACCATGATGTCCCGCGCGACGGTAAACTCGAAAAACCGCCCCCGCTCGGCCAATTCGCTCCATTTTTGCCCCTCGTCGGCGAATTGACCGCTGACGACGGTGCAATCCCGCCCCGAGTGCTTCGCCTGCAACAGCGCGTGCTCGGCTTGTTCCACTAGTTCTTCGACCGAGGCCTTGCTCTGAACTACCGCAATGCCGCAGCTCACGGTGCAGGCAGGTCCCGCTGCCGGACGATCCGCGTTGAACTCCACCAGTCCCCGCCGCACCTCTTCCGTCCATTGCGCCGCCTCTGGAGCGGAGTTCGGCAGAATCGCCGCGAACCGGTTTTCGCCCAAGCGGCCCGCCCATGCGCTAGCTGGCAGACGCTCGACGATGACCTGTTCGACGGTTGCCGCCGCGGCCATCCCTGCCGCTCGCCCCCGCGCGATCATGAATTGGGAGAAATAGTCGATGTCAAGAATCGCCAGGGCCGTCGCGCCGCGGTTCGAAGTCGCTCGTGCCAGGTTCTGGGCCAGCCGCTCGCGCAATTGGTCAAGATCGACCGCCGCCATCGGCTTGTGCGTTTGTCCCTGCCGACCAATCCGCCGCTCAAATTCGAGCACCCGCGCCCCCGCCCGCAGCCGCGCCAACAATTCGCCGCGTTCCAGCGGGCCGGCCAGAAAATCGTCCACCCCGGCTTCGATCGCCTTTACCAGATCGGCAGGGCTCCGCTCTCCCGTCACCAGCAGTTTATAGACGTAACTCCCCTCCCCCTCATCCAACGATTGGGCAAAGCTCAGCCCCTCCTCCCAACGCTCTCCTGGCTCCAACAGCAGAATGTCCGGGCGTTCGACAGCAATCGCCGCCGCCGCCAACTCCACGCTGCTCGCCTGCCGAACCTGATATCCAAAAGCCGACAACAGGCGCGATACTTGTCGCAATTCCGCCCGATCGCGTAGCACCAGCAACAGCCGAAACGGACGCGACGCCATGCGAAACACCCACCACCAGTTTGGTTTTCCTTGCAACTCCCCGCCCCGACCGGGCACGATCCAAAAAAACTGTACCTTACGGACGGCGGACCGGGCCGCGGGTCCACTTAATCCGAATTTACCGGACGTTCTCCCACCTCTCGTCCTCGCCCTCGATCCCGTAATCCCCCTCGACGCCCGAGGGCCGAACGGATGCGAGCTATATTTGCGACGGATCGTTGTCACACCAGGCCCCAGCGCTGCGCGCAAAGTTCTTGCGCGGCGGCCTGGGGCGCGCTGCCGCGGCGGTGGATATCTGCTTCCTATGCAAAACAAATCTCCCCTTCCTCTTCCACCTCCCGCGACGGCCGCCCCCTCCGCGCACGCCGCTCCCGCCGGAACCCCCTGGCTGGAGTTCTTTCCCCAGGGGGGCGGACCGGCGCAAAAAACTCCCCTGCTGTCGTTCCCCTTTTCCACCGGCCGCAACGACACCACCGATCTACCGATCAATTCCACCCGCGTCTCCCGCGAGCACGCCGTCATCGTCCGCGCCGGCGACACCTATCGGGTCCGCGACCTGGACAGCACCAACGGCACCTTCGTCAACGGCCAGCGAATCGAGGAAGCCACCTTGAGCGACGGCGATATCCTCATGATCGCCGACGTTGAATTCACCTTTTTCTCCGGCAACGCCCACGCCGTCCGCAAGACAATCACCCAGGTCATCGGCTTCCGCGAGGCCGATGGCGGCGGTGTCGGCGGACAGGATGTAATCCGCAGCGTCCGCCGATTGCAGGAAAAAGTCCTTCAAGCCAGCACCTGCGTCGTTTTTCGCACGATCGTCGATCTCGCTTCCGGCGGCCCCTTCGCCTTCGAAGCCGCGCGCCGCTCCGTTACCGCCGCCGGACCGCAACTCGAAGCCGACCGCATGGTGCTCTCCGCGCACTGCCGGCTCACCAGCCGCCTGCGCGATTCGTTCTGGCGGCTGGCGGCCCAGCGCATGGCGGATGCCGATCCCGCCACTCGGCTCTTTCTGCCCCTGCATGCCAGCGATCTCGACGACAAAAACCTGCACCATCTGCTCGAGGGCCTCAAGGATACGCTCCCAGGCCAACAGCGCCTGGTCCTGGACCTTCCGGACAGCGCCGTCAATGACATGCCCTATTTCCACGAATTCCATCGCCGGGTGCGCCAGCTTGGCGTCGGCCTCTGCTACAGCGATTTCGCCGCCGGCAAGGCCCAGCTCGAGGTGCATAAGAAAGCCCCTCCAGACTTCCTCAAATTGGCGCGGTCCATGATGCGCACGCTGGGGCAGGACGCCACTCGCCAGCAACAACTCGAAAACGTCGTCGCCAGTGCCCGCGCCATCGGCTGCGAAACCATCGCCCTGGAAGTAGACGGCCAGCGCGAAATCGATATTTGCCGCCAGCTTGGGTTCCGGCTGGCCTGCCGCTCGCAAGCGGAGCTTTCGCTCCCGGCCCCGGCGGCCCGTCGTACGACCGTGGTGCCATTCGACGCTCGGCTAGGCGGTATCCCAGCCCTCCATTAAGTGGTGTCGCCCCCTCTCGCTACGTGAACTAGATCTCGCCCCGCCGTTCCACCGATCTTCCACTACCAGACTTCCAACCAGGAGCAATCTGTGTCCCGCATGGTTACCCGATCCAGCGAGCCGATCGCCGGCTACCAGGTCACCGAGCGCTTAGGCGCCGGGGGCTACGGCGAGGTCTGGAAAGCGGAAGCCCCCGGCGGATTGCTCAAGGCGATCAAGTTCATCTACGGATATCTCAGCGACGACAAGGCCGCTCGCGAGCTCAAAGCGCTCAATCGTATCAAGCAGCTCCGGCACCCGTTCTTGCTCTCCCTGGAACGGATCGAAGTCGTCGAAGGACAGTTGATCATCGTCACCGAACTGGCCGACATGAGCCTGAAGGACCGCTTTCTGGCCTGTAAGGATGAAGTCCTGCCGGGTATCCCCCGCGATGAGCTGCTCAACTACCTCCGCGATGCCGCGGACGGCCTGGATTACCTCACCGGAAATTCCCTCCAGCACCTGGACGTCAAACCCGAGAACCTACTCTTGGTCGGTGGCCGGGTCAAAGTCGCCGATTTCGGCCTCCTGAAGGAAATTCACGACCGGACCTGTTCGATGATGGGAGGCCTGACCCCCATCTACGCCCCCCCCGAGGTCTTTGACGGACGCCCCAACGCCCACAGCGATCAATACAGCCTGGCGATCGTCTACCAGGAATTGCTGACCGGAGAGCTGCCGTTTCCGGGAACCACTGCCGCCCAATTAGCCACCCAGCACCTCCATAGCCGCCCCCGGCTCGACGCCCTTCCCCCGGGCGACCGAAGCGCGCTCGCCCGCGCCTTGTCCAAAAACCCTCTCGACCGGTTCGCCAACTGCCGGGCAATGGTCGACGCCCTCCTCGCCGCCGGTCAGGCCGAGGCCGCGCCCCACGAGTCCGAACGGCGAGATGCAAATTCCGGCGGCCATGCGGACGCCCGCGAGGCGCTGCGCCGCACTCCCGCGCCCCGGCTGCCCCACCATGCCCCCCCCCAGCCAGCCGCCAGCCGGCTGACCGAATCGCGCACCAAGACGGCGCCTCCGCCTCGCATGTCGGCCGTGGCGCGAAATCTCCCTCCGCTGGAAATCGGTCCCGAAGAAACCGGCCTGCGCCCCACTTTATTCCTCGGTCTCGGCGGGACAGGCGGCTTCGTGCTGCGTCGACTGCGTCGCCGGCTGGTCGACCGCTTCGGCGATCTCGGCCAGATGCCGGCCTTCCGCACGCTACTGATCGACAGCGACTCCCGCGCGCTAAGCCAGATGGCGCGGTCCGACGATCGCTACGCGCTGCCAGCGTCGGAAACGCTTCCCATGCCGCTCCGCAAGCCGCAGGACTATCAACAGCAATCCCCCGAAGTGCTGCAATGGTTGAGCCGCCGCTGGCTCTATAACATTCCTCGCTCGCTGCAAACGGAGGGTCTGCGTCCTCTTGGCCGCTTGGCGCTGGTCGACCACGCCGGCGAACTCACGTCGCGGCTGCGGGAAGCCCTCGTCTCGATCTCCGCGAAGCCCGCCATCGAACAAACCTGCGCCCACGCCCAGATGCCCCTCCGCTGCCAGCCGCCGCGGATATTTGTGGTGGCCTCCGTCTCCGGCGGCACGGGCGGAGGAATGGCGCTCGACGTGGCCTACCTCATCCGCATGCTTCTTTCAGAGCTGCAGCTCTCCGATAGCGGTTTGTGCGGCATCTTGACCCACTCCACCAACCGCAAGCCGAGCAGCCGCGAGTTGGCGGTCTCCAACGCCTACGCCTGTCTCTCGGAGCTGTACCATTACAGCCGCGTCGACCGCTATCCGGGGGATAATGCCTGCGGCATCGCGCCCTTCGACCGCGACGAGCCGACGTTCCCCCAGACCTACTTTGTGCCCCTGGGAGACCACCTCAGCGAAGGGGAATTCCACCGCGCGACCGACACGCTTGCGGAGTACCTGTATCTTGACGCGGCCACCTCGGCCGGCGCGTTTTTCGATAAGTGCCGGGCCGAACAGCCGGTCCCCGGCACAGACGCCGCCGCCGGTTTAACCGTGCGCACGCTCGGCGTCTGCCAGATCGGTTGCTCCCAAAGCGAAATCCCCGCGGCCAGCGGCGACATGCTCTGCAAGGCGCTCATCGAACGCTGGCGCGGCGCGCGGCAGTCCCTTCCCAGCGAATCGCCAGCCGATGCCAACGCGCAAAACGAAGGCATACCCGCTTATTTGCGCAGTCCGGAAGCCCTCCTGGCCCCCTTGCGGGCCGCCGTGCGCACCGCGATCGGATCGGACCTGGAGCTCTTCCTCGGCGGCATCGCCGCCCAATTGATGAAGGATCCGGCAGGCGCCAGTAGCGCGCCCGGCGACCAGGTTCTCGCCGCGCTGATCCAAAATGCGACCGTGGTGCTTGGATTGGCCCGCTTGGAAGGCATGCGCGATTCGCGGCAGGCCGTCGAGCTGTCCCTCGTGCTCGACGAGGCCGTGTCGCGCCAGTCGACCAACCTCAGCGCTCAGTTAGTCCGCCACGTGGCGGCCGTGGCCGATCAGCCAGGCTTCCGCATCGCCGGGGCCCAATCCCGCCGCAATCGGCTCGTTGGACGGCTCCGCGAATTGGAGCAAGGGCTGGTTAAGGCTCAGCAGTCGTGCGATTCCGACCTGGCGCTGGCGTCGGCCCAGGTTGCGGCCGCCCTCTCTCCCCCGACCCGCGGGCGGGCAGCCAAACGCAGCGATTCCAACGAGGATCCGACCAGCCTGCTCACCCGCTACTTGCAGCGGCGGATCGAACAGATGCTGGTCAATTCGGCCCAGCGCGTGGTCAACACCCTGCTGAACGACCTCGCCCAGATGTCCGAACGGATCGTCGGCGCGCAGCGGCAGCTCAACACGTTATCCAAGTCCTTCGAAGGGGCGTCTGCCTGGTCCGAATTGCTCGTCCCGCCGGAAGATCCACAAGACGGCCTGCTCCATCTGCAAGCCGCAGTGGCCCAGGAACTCGATCGGCGCATGCCGACCGTGCTCGACCGGCTGGAAAATCATCTAATCGAACACCTGGTCGCGCCGCGCGGCGGACTGGTGCAATTCCTCACCGGAGACGGCGACCAGTTGACCCAACTGGCGCCGGACCTCCGCTCCGCCGCTCGCAGCCAGGTCGTCGCCGAGATTCGCGCTGTGGATGTGGCCCGCTTGCTGGTGGAACCGATCGGCGAAGCGGAAGCCCCTTCTGTCAAACTTCCCCATTGCATCAAACAGGCTTGGCCCCCTTTGCTTCGCTGCGGTGGCGCCGCGCGCCTCTTGATCATGCTCCCACAGTCGACGGACGAGAGCGTCAAGCCTCGTTTTCACGGCGAAGAGGGGCAGCCCGCAGTAACCCTCCTCACCGACTCCGACAGCGACGTAGTCGCCTGCTTCGAAGCCCAGGAAGTATCGGTCGCCAACGTCGCCGCCGATCTGACGGCCGACAGCACTCGCTACGCCGAAGTCGCCCGCCGACTGCATACCCGCATCGACGTCAATTGGTCGCACGGGCTGGCCGCCAACTGACGCCCACCCCCGCCCCGTCCGAACCTCGCCGTCAGCTTGCCCCCCTCCCGTGGAAAGGACCTCCCAAGGCGGATCCCCTTTCGGCGTTTGGCCACGGTCCCGGCGACAGGGGCAGATCCTTTTCTTGCGTCTCCCGCCGAAATTCGCGAAAACCCCGCGCTAGATAATTGTTGAGCGCCTTGGGATGGTCCAACGAGCAGGTGTGCAACCAAACCCGCTCCGCCCCCCGATCCC
>JALHPA010000040.1 GCA_022842745.1 Pirellulales bacterium | reverse complement strand
TGCTCCTGGCGCGCAAGCTTCCTCAACGCAGTTGTCCGAGGGGGTCCGGGGCTTGGTCTCATTGGCGATTATTGTGCATTTGATTGGCCTGGCACTGGTGTTTCTGTGCAACTCGAATACGTATGAAACCGGCCTCGGCGGCTCGTATCTTGCGCGGCGAGCCAAAGCGGTTTTCGACTGGTACTTGCATCCGCTGTGGCTGAATCGTCCCTACGACTATCACTTTACCCACGGCGGGATTTCCGATTACGACGCCGTCTTGACCGCCAAAATTCGCAAGCCGGATGGTACGGGCGAGGAATTGGTGCATCTGCCGCCGGAAGACTTGTCCTCCGGGTTGCGACGAGACCGGTATCTGCACCTGGCGGGCTATTTGGCCATGCGGGCCGCCACGGCGGATACGGGGGACGACGAATTGCTTCCGACGATGATCGGCGGGCAATTGCTCAAGCAATGGCAAGCCAGGTATTTGGTCCTCGACTGCGATCGTAAGACGCCCTTGATCCTGTCGACGACCCCAGGGCTGGCGGCGAGTATTCCTACGCCCCCCTCGACCACCGTTTACTCAACGGAGGTCTTTTTGCTGGGATCCAAGCCCCAGTTGAACAAGATTGGCGAGGCGCGCGACGTGGCGCCCGTTGTCAAGCCGGGCACGAATCGCGGAACCACACCCGGCGCCGACCCAAGCACGAAAACCGAACCGCCTGCCGGCAATCCCGCCGGCACGTCGACGCCGGGCAAGTCTTCCGCCGATCCATTGAGGCTCCCATTTGGTCCTCCGCTGGAATCGACCGGGAAATAGATGAGTCGCCTGCCAACCGGGGAATGCGGTCTCTGCGGATTCCAACAGTAATAGTCATGACCCCAGTCCGACAAGCCTATTGGCCGACGTTGGTTGCCCACGTCGGCCGCGCGTGGAATGCGTTTTGGTTTTCCCCGAGCGACCCGATCGTTTGTGGGGCGCTGAGGTTGCTCACCGGTTTGGCGGCCATTGTTTGGTACGTAAGTTATGCCAGCGACCTTGAGTTCTGGTTTGGACCGGACGGAATGGTTCCTTTGGAGCGGGCACAGTCGTGGCGAGGCATTGGCGAGCCGGTGTTCCTGTTCGATTGGGTGGGTTCGGTCGCTTCGTTGTGGTTCTTTTTTGGACTCGGGCTGATTCCCATCATGTTGTTCACGGTGGGGCTGTTTTCCCGCGCGGCGAATGTGCTTTCGGTGTACGTCGTGGCGTCACTGCTTCAGCGGGGGCCGATGCTCGCTGGACCGGCCGATGACCTATTGGCCATGCTCTTGTTCTATCTGTGCATCACTCCGACCGGGGCCGCGATATCGGTCGATCGTTGGTGGCGCGAAAAGCGCGAAATGCGCGGCGCGTTCACTGGCCCATCCTCGGTGGCTGGAGAACGCAAATCGCAGGCATTCCAGGCAACCGCTCCAGCGGATTTCAGCCCCTGGGCGACGGTGGGGATCCGCTTGCTCCAAATCCACACGGTGGCGATCTATGTTCTGATGGTTTTTGGCCAGTTGAGGGGGGATGTATGGTGGTTGGGGCGCGCGATCTGGGGCTTACTGGGAAAGCCCGATTCCAGCCTGGTCGATCTTTCGTGGCTGGCATCGCACGAATACGTGCTCAATTTTTGGACGCACGGAATCGTGTTGTTTGAGCTAAGTTTCGCGGTGCTGATCTGGATTCCGCTTGCGCGTCCGATCTTACTTGCGGTGGGTTTGCTCGTTTGGTTGAGCGTGGCGGTGGCCAGTGGCTGGCTGTTGTTCTGTGCTCTGATCATGCTTGCCAGCTTGTCGTTCGTCCCGCCGGCGTGGTTGCGACAGAAGACGTTGATTCCAGCGGAATTTGAGGCCGGATGAACGGGATCGATCCGCGGGTTTGAGGTACGGCTTGCCAGGATGACAGCGGTTGGCGTTAAAGGCCCGGTCGGGGTCAGATTCGCGGCAGGTCTTATGTTCGATCGGATTAAAGACCTCAGTTCGCCGACCTATCAGGCCATCGTGCGTCGCCGCCGATATGGCGTGATCGACGTGCGCGACGGCCGGCTGCATTCGATACGATTCCGACCGTGGCCAAAATACGTTTCTTTGCCAGAAGCGGTTTTTTGGGGGCAGTGGCACCATCGCCACGTTGCTGGCGATCGGATTCGGCTATATTTCAATCAACCGCGGCGATTTCCGACTTTTTTGGCGGTCAAGTACGGACTCTCGGCACGCGATTGTTCCCTCGCGAGCTTGTTTTGCGCGATTGACATTCTGGATCAGGTGGCTGCCATCAAGCAGAGTCAGGCGCTGCTCTGCGACGCGGCCAATTGGCGGATTTCGGATCGTCTCCTATACCGATTTGGGTGGGAGCGACACACGAATAGTCGCTGGCATCGCAATTACATCAAACGGTTCGATGAGCTACCGGCGTCGAGGGGCTCAGGCGCCGGCAGGACGTTCACGCAGTCGATAAACGAGCCGGTGCAGCTCTAACGTGTTCAAAGTGACGACGCGGCGACGCGAACAGTATGAACGAAAACCTTCGAGCGCGGTTCGATCGGGTGCTGGAAGAGGTTCTCGCGGAGCTGCCCGACCAGGTCGTGCGGATCCTGGATGAGGTCCCGCTGATCGTTGAAGATCATCCGTCGCCGGAAATCATGCGCGAAAAAAATTTGCGATCTCCAGACGAACTCTGCGGTCTGCACGACGGGATTCCATTGATTTTTCCCGAGGCCCGCCCGGCGCGCGACCGGCCGGAGGGGATTTTCTTGTATCGTGCCGGAGTGCTGGCATCGTCCGTCAATCGCCGCGGCCGCGTTTCGCTATCGGAGTTGCGCCGACAGATCCGGATCACGATTCTGCACGAGGTAGGGCACCACTACGGCCTGTCGGAGGAGGATCTGGACGAGCTGGGTTACGGGTAGAGAAGTCGTGCGATGTCGGAGGGCTCGGATGCGAGTCTCTCGGAAGCGATGGGGGCGCTGAATCCTTTGTCTCTTCTTTCCCTATTGCTCTTGATCTCCCAGCAATTCCAATAGCTCCTGCATCGCGTAGAAGTGTTGCTCGGGACCTTCTCGTCCGAATGTTCCAACGAGATTGAGCACGATTCGGGCGATCCATTGGCGGTGGGTTGCGATCGGCAATGGCGAGTCCAGATGCCACGGTATCGCGCCCGTCCATTGCCCAATCCACTCGACCATTTCTTCACGGTTGAGCGTTCGGCCGCCGGCAAAGGGATCGACCACCATTCGCTCTTGGTCCCCATCGACTGCTACGAGAAAATGCCCGGGCGTATTCAATCCGTAGGCCTTCAATCCCGCTTGCTCGGCCACGCTCTTGTAGATCAGCGCCAGCAAGACCGGCAGCCCTCGGCGGGATTCCAGCACCCGCGGCAGATAGCTGTTCTGTGGGTGATAATAGTCTTCGGTGTTTCCACGCAGGCCGAGCTCGTCGAACAAGAGCGAGTGTAGATGTGCGAGCAATCCGGCTGGTCGGCCGCTGGGCGCGCGAGCGCGCACCTGAGTCGCCAGGGCGGCAAGCTGGCTTTCGATCGCGGATGGATCGAAGGTTCCCAACTCATGCATGGAGACCGCAAGCGCCGCGCGGACCAGGTTCTCCGTCGCGTCCAGATTTGCGGCGGCGGCCGCGAACAGGTCATACGCGGCCGGTCGACAATAGCGGGGTGTGCGGATCATTCCAGATCGAAGCTGCATTTCGACCAGCGAGTGCAGGAACGGCGCCCGCGCGGGACTGGGCCGAGTCTCCCCTGATTGTAACGGAAAGAGAAATACGGGGCCAAATTGCGGGCAGCGTTCCGTTTTCGCCTCGGCGGCGACGCCGCGATCAAAAATCTGCTTCAATGGTTGCTGCCCTGTCGTTAAGCTGCACCGCTAGTGTCCGGCGGATCCGCCGGGTTTCGACTGAAAGGAAAGGCCCATGCCGCGACGAGTCCTGGTAATGACCGCATCCGTGGGAGCGGGGCACTTGCGCGCCGCGCAGGCGGTCGAGTTGGCTTTGCGCGAGCTGGATCCGGCGGCCGAGGTCGTCAACAGCGACATTTTGACGTTAACCAACGCGGTGTTCCGGCGGCTGTACGGGACGGCGTACCTCGACCTGGTCAACAAAATGCCGCATGCCTTGGGGTACTTCTATGACATCATGGACAAGGAACCCTCTCCGGCGCAGCGCACGGACCGGCTGCGCAGGCTGGTTCAACGACTGAATCTGGGGAAGTTTCTCAAGCTGGTGCGGAGCGAGCCGTGGGATGTGATTGTAAGCACGCATTTTCTGCCCGTGGAATTGGTGGCTGCCCTGAAGCAACGGGGGGAGCTGACGGCGCCCCAACTCACCGTGACCACCGACTTTGAGACCCACCGACTATGGGCCAATGAACCCTGCGAGCATTATTTTACCGCGACGGAGGAGGGGGCGGTGTACTTGCACCGGTGGGGCGTACCCCAGAATGCGACCACCGTAACGGGTATTCCAGTCCATCCTCAGTTCGCCCGGCCCAAGGATCGCGACCAATGCCGCCAAAAGCACGGGTTTTCTGGGGATCGCCCGATTGTCCTGCAGCTTGCCGGGGGGTTTGGCGTGGGACCGGTCGAGCACATCTTGCAGGCGATTTTGCAGGTGCGGACGCCGCTCCAGGTCCTATGCGTTGCGGGACGAAATGAAGAATTGCGGGCGAGGCTGCAAGCCCTGACGCCTCCCGAGCGGCATCGCCTGATAATTCTTGGCTTTACCGACGAAATCGACGAATTGATGTCGGCTGCGGACGTGGTCGTTTCCAAGCCGGGGGGACTTACTTCGTCTGAAATTTTGGCAAGCGGCGCAGCGTTGGCCATTGTCAATCCGATTCCAGGGCAAGAGAGCCGAAACAGCGACTACTTGTTGGAAAATGGCGCCGCGATTAAGGCCAATAGCCTGGCAACGTTGACCTACAAGCTCGATCGCCTTTTGAATCAGCCGGAGTGCCTGCGAAAGCTACAAGCGCGGGCGAAGGAGTTGGGCCGGCCGCGCGCGGCCTTTGAGGTGGCGGAACGGGTGCTGGAGTTTGCCGATCGAGGGAGAGCGGTCTCCGTGGCCAGCTCGTCGGTTTGAAGAGGCTAGAAAACGGTGGAATGGCGCCGGCGCTAGCGCCGCTCCACTTGGCGCCCGTCGGCAAGCGCTTTCAACGGCAGATCGATCTCGTCGGCGGTTTTGAAAACCTTCCAACGCTCCCGGGGGAGTTTGTCAAAGGCTCGATCCACACGCCGCGGTTCGATTCCCTTGGGCAGCACGTCGCGAATCAGGATCATGGCAATCTGTTCGGGGCGCCGCCGCGCAAGATCGCCGTAAATCTCAGGATCCTGCTCCCCCGAGTCCCCCACGAGCACAAACTTTCGCTGGGGAAAGTCATCCAGAATTTCCTCGATGACGGCCGGTTTGTAGTTCGACTGCGACAGAAAAAAGTCCAGCGCGGTGCGGTCCTTTAGTCGAAAAGGCTTGAGGTGAAACGAACCCGAGGGAAATCCCTCCGCTCGCCGGAATTCGTTCAACGGCTCGTAGAGCTGCCAGGGGCTGGCCGATACGTAATGAAAAGCGGCGCCCTCGTCCTTCCATTTTTGGTAGCGGGACGCCATTCCGGGAACCGGCTCGAATTTGCGCAAGAACGTGTTCGCCAGCAATGCCCGCCGATCGGTTACCTCGGTAACTTTGATCGTGTCGTCGACATCGCTAATGATCGATACGCCGGTGGGTTCGATGAGATACGCTTCGCCTGGGAATTGCCGAGGGTCGGCGGGGGGCGCGATCGCCTGCCAGGTTAGCACGCCACTTCCAAGCGTGGGCGTCGCCAAGGCAACTTGCGAGTCGGTGAGTTCAATCGACCCGCGAAAATGTCCCCCGGGGACCGATTTGCCGACGGAATGGTCCTGACCTGCCAACCGGACATGGATGGTTTTCCCGGTTTTGTTGTCCACGAGAAAAGCCCTGGCCCGTTTCTGGAACGTGCCGTTTGCGGTGTCGTTCAGCGGTAGCCCGATCGCACGGCGCAGAAGTCCGAGGAGCATGGCTCGGCGAATGGAGTTTTCTTCCGGCTTAAAAACAGCGCCGTGAACCTTCAACCGCCAGGGCTTGCCGTCGGGGCCGCGAGCCGCGTACGTGGGGTAAAACACTACCACCTCGTCGCGCTCGATTTCCGATACTGCATGAGCTTCTGGCATCGCCATCGCCACGAGTAAGAGCCACATGATGGTATCCCCTCCCCCGGGTTGCAGTTGCTCGCGTTTGGCGGGCCGCCGTCGACCGGTACATGCCCGTTCCGACCTCGGACCTAATTCAACTGTCCTTGCCCAGATAAGCCTCAATAACCTTGGGATTGGTTTTGACTTCGGCAGGATGCCCCTCGGCAATTTTTACTCCGTGATCCAAGACAGCCACTCGATCGGAAATCCCCATGACCAGGCTCATGTGGTGTTCGATAAGCAAGATCGTCACGCTCGACTGGCGTATCCGCTCGATCAGCCCCATCAGATCGGCCGTTTCGGTTGGATTCATACCCGCCGCCGGTTCGTCCAAGAGTAATACCTCTGGTCGAGTGGCAAGGGCTCGTGCGATTTCAAGTCGGCGCTGATCTCCGTAGGCCAGCGACCCGGCAAGAGCGCCGCTGCGAGTCTCAAGCCCGACAAAGCGCAGGGATTCCATCGCTTTGATTCGAGCGTCCGCCTCCGTCCGACGCGCTGCGGGAGTGCGCAAGGCGATGCGCGCGGGGCGGATCGCATGTTTGCGGTCGATGCCCACCAGTACATTTTCCAAGACGGTCATTTCGCGAAATAAGCGGATATTTTGAAAGGTCCGGGCCAGCCCCCCTTGCGCGACGACGTCTGGCGTACGGCGGGACCGACGCCAAACGGCCCATGCTCCAGCTCCGCCAACCGTCACGCCAACAACCATCCCGATCCAGGCAGACCGAACGGCAGCCTGCTTTTCGGATCGAAGTTCGGCGATCTTGGTCGCAGAAAGGTCTAGGGCCTCCGATTCCTCAACCGAGCGGCCCTGCGGGTCGTCGCGATCACCTATAACGGTAAGCAATTGGCGTTGAAAGCTCTCAGCTTGCGCCTGGGCGGGAAACTGCCGGAGAACGGTCTTTCCGTCGGCCGCCACGACCACCCATCTGCGGCGTCGGTCGAGTTCGACAGCCGGATTTCCGGCCAGGAAGTTGGTGAGGCTGTCCCACGCGGCCGGCCAGGAAAAGTCGCCGCCGCTGGCGAACCGGACGTGTCTTTTAATGGTTGCCTTCCAAAGGGCATCCACGTTGACGCTCCAGAGTAATGCGACCAGCCCGGTGAAGAGGCCGACCAACGCGCAACCCAGGGCGACTCGCCAATTGAGCGATCGATGTAATTCCTTGCCTTTGAAAAGGATACGTCCTGTCGTCGGCTCGTAGACGCCGGTGATGGCATTGAAGGCGGTCGTCTTTCCGGCCCCGTTTGGCCCGATAATTGAGACGATTTGGCCGCTTCCGATTTCCAAATTGAGATCGTTAACGGCAGTCAGCCCGCCAAACCGTACCGAAAGATCTTGGATCGTTAGTATCGTCATGCGGATCTCCGCAATTTGGCCAGGGGGCGGAGGTATGGGAATCCTCGCGCCTGGCGATAGTTTGTCCGAACAGGAAGGCTTTGGCAACGATTGGGTGGCCGACTCGAGGAAACTGCGGGGATTGAGATCGCTTACGTCTGGCGGGCATAAAGGACATGGGTCAAATGGCAATTTTTTGGGAATTTCCAGGTTCGGGCGGGCAAATCCGTTGCAACAACGACTATGGCGGTTATACTGAGGAGGTTTGACGAGGGGGTTCTGCGATAGCTGGGAGGAGTTTGCGGCCTTGCATGCTGCTGGTTGGATTTTCTGGTTTTTCAAGAAATTCCGACCAAATCGTTGCAGCGGTTGCAACTCTGGCTATACTAACCGTAACGAAGGATGAAATTCGGAAGGATCGGTTGGATTTTGCGCGTCCGTGTTGCGGTCTCGCAGATTCCCGTATAAGTTGGATTTGGCAGTAAGAGCAGCTAAAGACGAACAGGCTAGGACCGCAAACCGGGCAACACGAACGAGAGACCGCTACTAATGATGACTCACATGTTTTCCAAAATGCTCAAACGACTCGCTGCTGGGGCTGCCGCATCGGTGGCAGTGTTGCTTGGCTTCGGCCAGTCGTCGGTTCAAGCGAGTACTTTCGGTTTTGATCCGACTGGTAACAGCAACTTCCAGAACGTTGCGGTATTCGACTTTGCTCCGGGGAATGCCCTGGTGCAGGGGATTGGGACCTTGCTGTCGAACAAGGCCAATCAGCAGACCACTCAGTATCTGCAATCCCGTTTGGGAGCGCTGATCGATGGGAACAGCAATTCTGTTTCGACTCCCGGTCTGAATTCCACCTACGAGATCACCGTTGTGGTGGGTTTCAGTGCGCTGGCGAATGTGGCTGGCAATACGACTTCTTACTCGCTGAACTCACCGCAAAATCCGGTCAATTACTTCGAGTTGTGGTACGATGCGACTCCGGATTCGAACGACTTGGCAGGGACCGGCTTCCGTGATGGCACGAAGATCCTGAGTGGCACGCTGACCGATGTGCAAGGCAGCTTCAGCCGATTCGGCCAACCGGCCCAGTTCGACCAGTTTGGCGCCAACAACTACCCCGGCGTGACCTCCGAGCGAGTTGCTGGTGGTGCGTTTGTCGAAGCGAACATCACTCAGGCCGATCCGGCTTTCGTACAAGGTGGGTTGGGTACCCTGCAGTTGGTGATGTACAACTCTTCGAATATCACCCCCTTCAGCCAGGCGAATCCCTCGGCTTTGTTTGACGGAATTGCCCCGGTGCTCGGTCCTGTGAATGGTCAGGGCGCCGATTTCCAAAACCAAGGGGATGCGGCCGCTTCTTTCGAGGTGATACCGGAGCCTTCGACAGTGCTTCTCGGTTCGCTTGGTGCGATCGGATTGGTGGCCCTCATTCGCCGCCGGACCGTTCGGTAGGATCGGTCAAGTTATCTGTGTTCCAAAAGACCGCCTTCGGGCGGTCTTTTTTTTGCGCGCTCGCCGTCCCAAGCTGAGGCGCAGACCAAGTTGTGGGTCAGTCTCGGGAGATCACCCTGCACCGGCCGGTTTTTGCTTGGCTCGGCACGTCCGCGGATTAGTCAGGGTTAATCTGCGACAATGGGTAGGAAAAAACTTTTGCAGCGACTTGGCGTTTTTTTGCGCCAATCCGTTGCATTCGTTGCACGGGTGATTATACTCCTACTGTGTGGGGAGAAATACGCAGCTTGCTAGCACACCAGGTTCGCTTTCGATCCAAATTATCATCTAAGACATTCCGCGCCGAGTGAGGAGATCGTCAGATGAGGGGGACACCTATGAGAATGCTGTTGAGTCGGTTACTAAAACCAGTCGCCTGTGCGTCTGCATCTTTGGCTTGCGCCATGGTTCTTTCGAGCGGCCGCGCAGAAGCGGGCTCGATTGGATTTGACCCGAACGGAGCTGCAGGAGGGTCCGCATTCCTCAGCACGTCCGTGTTTGACTTCGCTCCGGGAAATAGCCTTTTTCAGGGCCTCGGCAGCATTCTGAGCAACAAGGTCAATCAGGCGACGAATGTTTACGTGCAGTCCAAGCTCGGCAGCTTGCTCGATGCGAACGCGGTGAACATCACACCGGCTGGATTGAATTCGAGTTACGAAGTCACGGTCGTCGTTGGCTTTTCCGCTCTCGCGACCACAGCTGGGAACGACACCACTTATGCGCTGGCGAATAGTCCCAGCGTCAATTACTTCAACATTTATTACGATAGCAATCCCGCTACCCAGTCGAACGATACGACCGGGACGGGTTTCAACGACGGAACATTGATCCTGAGCGGCACCTTGAATTCGGCGGACGGTGGCTTTACCCGCTTCGGGACGCCGACTCGGTTCGACCAGTTCGGTCCCAATGATTACGTCGGCACCAATACGGAGCGGGTCGCGGGAGGCGCCTACCTTGAAGCTTTGGTGACCTCTGCCGATGCCAATTTCTTCGATACCCTGCCGCCGTTGCTCCAGTTGGTGCTGTATAACTCTTCGAGCATCACTCCGTTCAGCCAAGTCAATCCGGCTGCAACGGTCGGGGGTATTGCTCCGAATCGGGGTCCTATCAACGGCCAGGGTGCTGACTTTCAAGTCCAGGCCGACGCCAACGCTTCGGTCCAGGTCATCCCCGAGCCGTCGACGTTCGTTCTTGGAGCGCTTGGCTTGGTGGGGGCGTGCCTCGCCGTCCGTCGCCGGAAATAGGGCTGATTCCGATCGTCGAGTTTGATTCGTTCAATCCAAAAGGCCACTCCCGCGGGGGGTGGCCTTTTACGTCGGTATGTTTCGGCGTTCCGCTCAGGTGTCGCTGACCAGGGGCTGGGCGACGTTTGAATCTAACCGGGCGAGGCTGGGAACGGGAGTTGTCGTTCGTGCCTGCTGTACCGATGCTGGGTGCAGTGCTATGTCTTCGAGTATCCCAGGGATTTCAGCACGCACACCATCTCGTCGTAGGTGATATATCGGCGGCGATGGTTTAACTTGTAGCCGTCAATCGCGGTAGCCAGCTCCCGTCCCTCTGCCGTCAGGCTATCGTAATTGCTGGCGAACTGCCGACGCTCACGGGGTGGCGCTG
>JALHPA010000039.1 GCA_022842745.1 Pirellulales bacterium | reverse complement strand
GGCTGCCGTTGGTGTCCTGGTATTCGTCCACCAGGAGGTGTTGGAAGCGGGCGGCCTCTGCTCGGCGGATGTCGGGGAAGTGGGCGAGGAGTTCCTCGGTCAGATTCAGCAGGTCGTCGAAATCGACCGCCCCCATCCGCTTCAGCCGTGCCTGGTAGCGGCGATAGCCGGCGGCGGCGAGGTGCTGCTTGTCGTTTTCGGCGACGCTGGCCGCCTGGGCCGGGTGGATGGTCTGGTTTTTCCAGCGGCCGATGAATTGCAACAGATCGCCTGGCCGCAGGGTCGCGTCGGGGACGTGGATTTCGCGGAGGACGGCGCGGGCCAAGCCTTCTTGATCGCCGCGATCGTAAATGGCGAACGTTTGCGGATAGCCCAGATGGTGGATTTGCCGCCGCAGGATTCGCACGCAGAGCGAATGGAAGGTGGAGATTTCGGGCTTTTCCGGGGCGCGCTTGCCCAACAGGGCGGTACAGCGCTGTAGCATCTCGGCCGCGGCCTTGTTGGTGAAGGTGACGGCCAGAATTCGGCTGGGGGAGACGCCGTGGCGGATCAGCTCGGCGATGCGGTAGGTGACGACCCGGGTTTTGCCGGTGCCTGCCCCTGCCAATACTAGCAGGGGACCTTTCAAGGTGCGCACGGCATCCAACTGGGCGGGATTGAGGTCGGCCATTGTTGCCACCCTGGGTCCGGTCAACGGGGATGACATTCGTCCGGCGCGAGCGGAGGACTCGCTGCGGGGGCCTGGCGGATGAGGCGGGCGTCGATCAACTGGAACAACTGCTCGGCGACCGATTCTTTGGTCCCTTCGAAGGCGGCAATAACTTCGCCGGCGCGGTCCAGGACTTCGACCATGTTGTGGAGGGAGTTCATGGCCTGGGGACCATTGACGACCATCAGGTCGCAGCTTTTCTTTTGCATCTTGGCGATAGCCCGAAAGCGCTGGTCCTCGGTCTCGAGAGCGAATCCCACAAGCCACTGGTGGGGCAACTTGTCATGGCCAAGGGTGGCGACGATGTCGGGAGTCTCGATGAGGTGCAAATCGAGGCCGCTCCCGGTTTTGTGCAGCTTCTGCGCGGCGACCGCGAGCGGCCGATAGTCGCAGGGCGCGGCGACCCCGATCAGGCCGTCGCAGCGGGGAAACTCCTGCTGGCAAGCGGCCAGCATCTCTTCGGTGGATACGACCGAAACGACCTGGGCCTCTGGCGGATAGGCGACTTCGACCGGACCGCTGACGATCGTCACCTGGCAGCCGCCGGCAATCGCCGCCTCGGCCAACGCGCGCCCCATTCGCCCGCTGGAGGCGTTGGAGAGGTAACGGACCGGATCCAGGTGCTGGCGGGTGGGGCCGGAGGTGATCAGAATGCGGGCCACGGCTATTTTCCCGGCATGGCGGAGAGCATTTCCGCCGCCGCCGCGGCGATTTTTTCGGGGGGGGCCATGCGGCCGATTCCGCGCTGGCGGCAGCTTAGCCAGCCCTCTTCCGGATCGACGAACAGGACGCCGTCGGCGCGGAGCTGGGCGACGTTTCGCTGGACGGCCGGGTGCTCCCACATTTCGCAGTTCATGGCCGGCGCGACCAGCACTGGTCCCGTGAAGCACAAATAGAGCGTCCCCAAGAGGTCGTCGGCGGCGCCGTGCGCGGCCTTGGCGAGAAAATTGGCGGTGGCCGGAGCAACCAGCAGGAGCTGCGCACGCTGGGCCAATTGGATGTGAGCCCCCAGCGGATATTCCGTCTCGTGAAATACGTCCCGCGCGACCGGCCGGCCGGTGAGCGCGGCGAACGTGGCGCGGCCGACGAATTCCTGCGCGGCCTCGGTCATGACGACGGTGACGCCGGCCCCTTGCTGAACAAGCTGGCTGACGAGCGCGGCGGACTTATAAGCCGCAATGCCCCCGGTCACCGCAACGATGATTTCTCGCCCCTGCATGTTCGCGAAATTCGGGAGTGGCGCGCCCCTCGGCACGCGACGGAGGATGAATACGAAACCGCTGCCGCGTGCGCGCGCTGGCCGGTTACAGGTTGGCCAGATCCAGCTCAGGCGGTCCGCCGGCAGGCGTATGTTCGCCAGTGATGCGCAGGTTGGAGGAAGAATCGAGGTAGATTTTGTCTTCCATGATTTCCTGGATGACGATCTGCAGCTTGTTGTCGGTGTTCAGCTCGACCAGGGGGCGGCTGCCGCCGTTCAGGGCCACCAACCGCTTCTGAATCAGCGTGGAGAGCTTGAAACGGCCACCGACCTTGTTGACGATCTCTTCCTCGCGCAGTTCTTCAATCATGCGTTTCCTTCTCCAAGCTAACGAGAATTTGCAAGATTCGCTCGACCGCGTCGGCCACGGAATCGTTGCGAACGATGTAGCGATACAGATTCTGGCGGGACAATTCGTGCCGAGCGACCTCCAGTCGCCGGGCAATCGCCGTTTCGCTCTCCGTCCCGCGCTGCCGCAACCGCCGTTCGAGTTCCAAGACCGATTCCGGCTGCACGAATATCGTGACGGCATCGGGATACATATCCAGCACCGCCTGGGTGCCATCGACGTCAATCTCTAAGACTACCCACTTTCCCTCGGCCAGTCGAGGGGCGACCTGGCCGTGCAGGGTGCCGTACCAATATCCGCGTCCAAAGACCTCGAAACATTCGAGAAACTCGCCGTTTTGGCGGCGGCGGGCGAATTCAGCCTCGGAAAGAAAGAAATAATCCTCGCCATCCCGTTCGCCGGGACGCGGGGGGCGGGTGGTGGCGGAAACGCTGGGGGTCAAGCGGGGGGCGCGGGCCATCACCTCGCGGAGGATGGTCGTCTTGCCGGCGCCGGACGGACCGGACACGATGATCAACCGTCCTTTGGCCGGGGAGGTCATGAGCACAATTCCCAAAATTCGCCGCGGAGGACCTTTCGCCGACGGAGGGAGGGACAGGACGCCGGAGAGAAACCGAGGGCCAGCCGCCAGGCGGTCATTCGACGTTTTGGATCATCTCCTTGAGACGTTCGATGGCGGTTTTCATTTCGATCACATGCCGAGCGACTTGCACGTCGTTGGATTTCGAGCCGATGGTGTTGACCTCGCGGAGCATTTCTTGAATCAGGAACTCGAGCTTGCGACCGGCGCTATCCTCGGCCGCAACGATCGTTTCGAATTGATCCAGGTGGCTGCGAAGGCGGACGATCTCTTCGGAGATGTCCGTGCGGTCGGCGTAGATGCTGATTTCGCGAATCAGGTCCGAGGGATTGAGCGTGACGTTGAATTCCTCGAGGGCCTTGCCGACGCGCTCGTGCAGTCTGGCGCGGTAGGCTTCCACGGCGAAGGGCGCCCGCTCGGCGATCCGCTCCAACTCGGCAGCCATCAGACGGCAATTCTGCCGCAGGTCGTCGGCCATTGCCCGGCCTTCGTCGGCCCGCATCGAGGACAAGCGGGAGAGCGCCTCGCGCGCCGCCTTTTGCACCACGGGCCAGGCGTGTTCGGCCCGGTTGTTTTCCCGATGGGCCTCGCGGACGACCCCTGGCAACTGGAGCAGGCTTTCCAGCGCCACGGGAACCGGAATCTGCCATTGGGTCTTCAATTCGCCCAATTGCTCCCGGTAGGCCGCGAGGACGGCCGCGTCGAGAGTGTAGAGATCGGAAGCGCCGAGGCGATCGACGCGGAGGGAGAGGCTGACCGTACCGCGCTTGATCTGTTCGCGGACGAGCGATTCCAGCGGTCCTTCCAGCGTGGCGTAACCGTCGCTGGCCCGCAGGTTGAATTTGAAATAGCGGTTGTTGACGGTGCGAATTTCCACCACAACCGCCAGGTCCTGGTCCTGGCAGTGGGCTTCTCCGAAACCCGTCATGCTTAGTAGCAAAGCGGGAATACTCCCAGAAGAACTAGAAATGCGTCAGGGGGGACGATAACAACGAATCGATCCAGCCGGGGAGGTACTACTTGCCGTCGGATGGGGCTTTTTCCGGCGGGGCGGACTCTGCTTCCGCGTTGCCGGAGGAGGGTTGATCGGGGGATGCGGGCGGAACGCTGGCAGCCGGAGCGGTTGAGTTTTCCGCGGGGGCGGCGGTTGAGCCGTCTTTGGAGGGGGCGGCCGAAGCGCCACCGCTTGCAGCGCCGGAGGCAGCACCGGTCGACTTAGCGTCTTTGTCCGTCGAATCGGACTTGCTAGTGCCTGATTTTTCTGTGCCTGATTTGCTCGGCATGCCCAGCTTATCGGTGGTGTCCTTCGGTCCGGGCGAGACGTTTTCACCTTTGCGAGCGTTGGCGCCCATGTCCGTCGCGAGGGGAGATTGGCTGGAGGCCAATAGGAGAAACGAGGCGAGACAGAGAAAGATCCAGAAGACGGCCGCAAAGGAGGTGATTTTGGTGAACATGTCTCCGGCCTTGGTGCCAAAAGCGCTTTGGCCCCCCATGCCGCCGAACGCTCCCGCGAGGCCGCCCCCGCGCCCTTTTTGCACCAGGACGAGCAGGATCAGAAACGTGGACACAATGACGAGCAAGACCGAAACAAAAGTGGCCAACATGGCGACGAATCCTTAAGGCTGAGGACGGGGCATTTGAACGGCCACCGGTCCCGCTGGCGATTGATGCTCGACTATTAACTGTTTTGCCGGTTCGGCGGCGATATCATGCGGCACTGAACGGCTCTTTGGCTCACGATTGGGCGCCAGCCGCGATGCCGAGGAAATCGTCCACTTTCAAGCTAGCGCCGCCGACCAGGGCGCCGTCGATATTGGGCTGCGACAGCAGACTTTTGGCGTTGTCCGGCTTGACGCTGCCCCCGTATTGAATGCGAATCTGATCCGCAATGCCTGAATTGTAACGAACTTCGATCAATCCGCGAAGGTCGCGATGGACCTCCTCCGCCTGCTCCGGAGTGGCCACTTTGCCGGTGCCGATCGCCCAAACCGGCTCGTAGGCGATCACGCAGCGGACCATTTGCTCGGCCGAGACGCCTGCGAAGGAGCCGGCGAATTGCTCGGCCACGACTTCCTTGGTTCGGCCGGCCTCCCGTTCGGAGAGCAGTTCGCCGACGCAGACGATGGGAGTAAGCTGGGCGGCCAGGGCGGCCAGCAGCTTGCGATTGACATCGGCGTTGGACTCCTTGTAGATCGCGCGCCGCTCGCTATGACCCAGGATGACATACTTGCAGCCGACGTTCGTCAGCATGGCGGCGCTGATTTCGCCCGTGAAAGCGCCCTGAGGTTCGGCGCACATGTTTTGGGCACCCAGGCCGAGCGAACTTCCGGCGATCGCCGCGCCGACAGCGTCGAGGTACACGAAGGGAGGACAGACCGCCAGGTCGACGGAGGGAAACTCCGCCGCGCGGCGCGCGATGCCCGCCGCAAGCGCGACGGCGCCGCCGCGATCGAGGTGCATCTTCCAGTTTCCGGCAATGAACGGGCGTCTCATGGAAGTTGGGGCTGAAGGTTAATCAGCGGGGTTTAAGGGAGAAGGGGATCGGTGAGGCGGCGGCGGCTTGGGAGGGCGCGGCGGGAATTCCGGGAACGCAAATCACGTTTTTCTTCCCAGCTTCGAGATTGATTTTCCGATTACTTCGGCGAGCCGGAAAATCTGCGCCGACAACTCGGCGTACTGCTGCGGCAACAGCGCTTGTGGACCGTCGGACAGGGCTTCCTCGGGACAATTGTGAACTTCGATGTGTACGCCGTCCGCCCCGGCGGCGACCCCGGCCAGCGCGCAAGCTGGGATCAGGTCCGGCCGGCCGGTGGCATGGCTGGGATCGACCACAATCGGCAAATGGGAGAGGAGCCGGACCTGCGGCACCGCGGCCACGTCGAACAGATTGCGGGTGGCCTTGTCGAACCCCTTGACTCCCCGTTCGCAAAGCACGACATGGGGATTGCCCTGGGACATGACGTACTCGGCGCTCATCAGCAGGTCCTCGATCGTGGCGCTCATGCCCCGTTTGAGCAGGACGGGCTTGCGCGTCTGGCCGACTTCGGTGAGCAGCACGAAGTTCTGCATGTTGCGCGCGCCGATCTGGATCATGTCGGCATATTTGGCAACCAGTTCGACGCGGCGGGGGTCCATGACTTCCGTCACGATCGGGACGCCATACTTGTCGCCGGTGTCGCGGAGAATTTTGAGCCCTTCCTCCCCCATCCCCTGGTAGGCGTAGGGGCTGGTGCGGGGCTTGAACGCTCCGCCGCGGAGGATGTTCGCGCCAGCGGTTGTGACCGCGGCGGCGATCTCGTCCATGCGCCGCGGATTCTCGACGGCGCAGGGGCCGGCGATCATGGCCATATGTCCCCCGCCGATTTTTACGCCCGCCACGTCGACCACGGTCGGCTCGCGCTGGGCTTCTCGGCTGGCGAGCTTGTAGGGTGGGAGCACGGGGATGACTTCCTCGACGCCGGAAATCGCGCGCAGGGGGCTTTCCAGGGCTTTGGCTTCGTCGCCGATGACGCCGATTACGGTGCGGTAACTGCCGCGGCTGACGTGCGTGCGCAGACCCAGTTCCTCGATCCGGTCGACGACGTGCTGGACCTGCTCATCGGTCGCGTGGGATTTGAGGATGATAATCATGGGTGCGGCAGGGGTTCCTTGACAAAGCGCCAGGGCTGGCGGATCCAAAGCGTGATTCAGCGCCGGATGGCCCTAGTAAAGCAAACCGGCGGTTTTGGCGAAAGTACGCGGGGAGGGATTATTCCGCCGGTTCGCTGCGGGCATAGGACCCCAAAACGACCAGTCGGACGGACTTTTTGCCCAGGTTTTCGCAGGCGCGGCGGACGCGCAGCTCTTGCCGGTGGCCTTCCAGTTCGGCAAAGAACAAATAGCCCCCTTCGGGCCGGGAAATGGGAAACGATTCGATCCAGGTGAGATTGAGCCGGGCGCGCTTGAAAATATTCATGGCGTCGGCCAAGGCTCCGGGGCGATGTTCGATCTCAAACATGAGCGCGGTCTTGTCGCGGCCGGTCTTGCGCGGTTCCTGTTCGCCGATGACCGCGAAACGGGTGATGTTGCCGGGATTGTCTTCGATTTTCTCGGCGAGCACGTTGAGACCGTAGGCGACGCCCGCCTGCCGGCTGGCGATGGCGGCGGCGTGGGGATTTTCGCGGGCCAACTGCGCGGCGGCGGCGGTGCTGGCGACCTCGACGGGGCGGGCGGAGGGCAGGTGCCGCGCCAGCCAGTTGCGGCACTGGGAGAGCGGCTGCGGCTTGCTGTATACCTCGCGGACGGCCCCCCGCTCGCACTGTCCGAGCAGGTAGTGATGGATGCGGAGCTGGACCTCTCCGCAGATCTTGACGGGGAAGCGGGTGAAGCTGTCGAGCGTATCGACGATCCGGCCGTCGGTGGAGTTTTCGAGGGGGACCAAGCCAAAATCGGCGTCTTGGCGGTGGACCTCTTCAAACACGGCGGAGATGCTGGCGACCGGCATCAATTCGACGCTTTGACCGAAGCGGTTGATCGCCGCCAGGTGGCTGAAGGTGTGTTCGGGGCCGAGATAGGCGACGCGAACCCGGCGTTCCAGCGCGCGGGACCCGCTAATCAGCTCGCGAAAGACGTTTTTCAGGGCGCCATTCGCCAGGGGGCCGCTGCTCAGCTCGACGGCGCGGGCGAGCACTTCCTCCTCGCGCACCGGATCGTAAGTGCATTGGCCGTTGGCGTCTTTGATTTTGCCAATGGCGTGCGCCAACCGCGCCCGCTCGTTCATCAACTCGACAAGCTGGCGATCGATGCGGTCGATTTGCGCGCGCAGGGCGGGAATGGAAGGAGGGGGAGACGCGGAGTTGCCGGGCTGTTGGGCCGCAGGCGCCTTGGACATGGGTAGCACACCGCCGGGGTTTGCGCTCGGTCTTCGCGCCCCAAACCAACGCGGCGAAGCGGCACGAACGGGCAAGAAAAGGACGTAACCCCAAGCCAACCCTTGTACTTTCGGCGGGGGGTGGTGTCAAGCGAGCGAAAAAGATCGAACCGCGGTGACCCAAAAGAATGGGCCGCGACAGCACGGCGCCGTCGCGACCCAAGGGGGGTACGGTAAAAAAGTACTGGTCTAACGGGCGGCGGCCAGCTTGGGTTTGGTCAGACGCAGGTAGTCCAAGGTGATGGCCAAAGCCTCGTTGAAATAGTAATCGCGCTTGACCACCGGCGCCTGGCCGCCGTTGAGCTCGTCAAACTTCTTTTCTTCCTCTTTTTCGGCGTTGATGTCCGCACGATCGGCGAGGAATTTCTCTTCATTCAGCGAGACCCGTTTGGCCTCCTTCTGCTTGCGGTAGCGCTCGATATTGCGAACCGCCTTTTGGAAATCGTCGGATTTTTCGATGCGGGCCTTCGATTCGGCCCGCAATTCCTCGACGATCTGGTTGTCGATGCAGTGTGTATCCTCAAACGGGACCGGTCCGACTCGATCGAACTTCAAGGCGAAATCGAGGTCCGCCTCGCCCACGTCCAAATGGGTCGTGAGGGAGGGGATTTCAACATCGGACAACACGCCGCGATTCTGGGTGCTGTCGCCGTTGGGGCGGTAAAACTGCTGCATGGTGATCTTGAGCGCGCCCAACTGGGGAGCATTGGGCAAGCGAAACAACTGGCGGCCGAGATCGAGCAGGCTCTGCACCGTCCCCTTGCCATGGGTGCTTTTGTCGCCGACGATCAGCCCGCGGCGATAATCCTGCATTGCTCCGGCGAAAATTTCACTGGCCGACGCGCTGAACTTGCTGATCAGGACCACGAGCGGGCCATCCCAGGCGACCCCCCGGTCCGGGTCGTCGTAATGCTGGACTTTGCCGTCAGCGTCCTTGACCTGGACGATCGGACCTTCGTCGACGAATAGGCCGGTGAGGCTGATCGCCTCCGTCAGGCTGCCGCCGCCGTTGCGGCGCAGATCGAGCAGCACGGCGTCCACTTTCTGCCGCTGGAAATCCTCCAGGATCTTCTGCACGTCCCGCGTGGTGCTTTTGAAATCGCTGTTGCCTTGGCGGGCGGCGTCCATGTCCATGTAAAAGCTGGGCAGATCGATGACGCCGATCTTGAACGGCGAGCCGTCGGCTTTCTTGCCCTCTTCGATGATCTCGCTGCGGGCTTCGCTGTCCTTCAGCTCGATGCTGGCCCGGGTGATGTTGTAAATTTTCGGCTCGGTCTGGCCGACCGGCACCACTTTCAAGCGGACGACGGTTCCCGGCGTGCCGCGAATGAGCTTAACCACGTCGTTGAGGCTTAGATCGACCACGTCGACCATGTCCCCTTCGTTCCCCTGACCGACGGCGATCACGCGATCCTCGGGCTTGAGCCGTCCGTCCTTGTCGGCGGCCCCGCCGGGGATCAGCTTGTTGACCACGGTATAGCCGTCGACGTATTGCAACGAAGCGCCAATTCCTTCCAGTTTCAACCGCATCATGATGTTGAAGTTCTCGAACGAACTGGGCGACATTTATGAGGTGTGCGGATCGAAGGCCGAGGTCATGGCCGTCACGAACATCTCCAGCAGTTCGTCGCTATTGATCTGGTGCATTCGCTTGGCGAAGCCGTGGTAGCGCCGTTTCAGCTTTTCCTTGGCTTCCTTCTCGTCGGTCTTCTCGGACTTCTGCATGAGCAGATCGTACTTGATCCGTTTTCGCCACTTGTCGCGGATCTCGGCATCGTCCTTGGCGTAATTCGCTTCCTTGGCGTCGGTGATCATCTCCTCGTCGATGTTGAAATCGTGGGGAGTTTCCAGCAGTTCATCGACCAGCTTGACCCGCTCGTCGACGCGCTTCAGAAAGGTGTTGAAGACATCGTAGGCAAAGCGGATGTCCCCCCCCTTGATCATGTCGTCGATCTCGCGCTCCTTGGCGCTCAGTTTTTGAATGTCGCTATCCGTGAAGTAGAGCTTCCAGGGATCCAACTGCTTGAGGAACGTCTTGAAGGTCCGTTCGGAGATCTCGTCGTCCAGCTTGTGCTTGGAGAGGTGCTCCCGGCGCATCAACGAACTGACCGTCAACGTCACCTGTCGATCGTTGGCCTGGGGTCCGGTGAGCTCCGCGGCGCTGGGGCCGACCAGCGAGATGACCCCCATTAACGCTGCGCCGGCAGCCAGACCCAGAATGTACGGACGGCGAAAACGGCCAACTCCAGCTTGCGCGCGGTTCATGCCAAGACTTCCCTGGACCGAGGGGTGGATTCTTCGTAAGTGTAACGAAAACAACGACTTAATTGATTCTAGCGATCGTAGGGTGCAGCGGCAAGATCGGCTGAAAAGCCTCTGCCGAATTGAAACGATCTATTCCAAAGGTGGGACAGGTTTCGCCGCGGCCTTCGTTTTTGCGGTCAAAGGCAGCCCTGGATACGCCGCTTGTCGGCGGTAAATCGGGGATGTATCGAAATTGCTTGCGCGCCGGGCGAAGGAAACCCGCCTGCTCCTACCTGGATACGCTGGCCCTGCCAATTTGTTTGTTGCCGCGGTCGAAAAACTCGAAAAGGCCAGGTTTTTACCGGAGCGAAGAGCCGCTAGCGGCGGGACGGGTGGCGGGGCCGGAACCATGACGGTCATTTCCCGCCAGTGGACGCCGCGGCGTCGCTTTGGCGTTTTTTTTCGTCCGGGATGGGAAGCTTGATCCCCAGCCGTTTGGCGCGCAGCTTCAATCCGTACTCGAAATACACAAAGGGGTACGGACGCTGCCGGCGGGCCCAAAAGAAGGTGCTTTCGACCAGGTCGCGCGGGAGGGTTCCGTCCTCGACTTTCTCGGCCACCATGGCCA
>JALHPA010000038.1 GCA_022842745.1 Pirellulales bacterium | reverse complement strand
GCTGTGATTGTCACCCACATGCACGGCGACCACTGCCAAGAAGCCCCCCACCTGCGGGAGAAATGGAATGCCAAACTCTGGACGCTCGATCGCGTCGTCCCCCTCTGCGAACATCCAGAGCGATTCGACTACAGTGCTCCTATCAACACTTACGGCAAACCGTTCCAATCGATCCAGTTCGACCGCATCCTCCGCGACGGCGAAACATTCGAATGGGAGGGCTTCACGTTCACCGCCGACTGGATGCCCGGCCAAACCGAGTTCGCCCTCTGCCTGCATGGCGACATCGACGGCCGCAAGGTCGCCTTCACCGGCGACAATCTCTTCGCCAGCACGACCGATTCGCGACAAACCGGACACGAAGCCGTGGTCGCGCGCAATAGCTGCATTTTGGAAGAAAGCTACCTGTACGCGGCCGATTACTTGCACGGCCTGGCCCCCGACTTGATCCTCGGAGGGCACTCCTGGGTCTTGGACCAGCCGCGAAACCTGATCGAGCGCTATCGCCAAGGGGCCTTGGACTTGCGCGCCGCCTTCCAGGCCCTCTCCCCGCTCGACGATTACCGCTACTTCTTCGACCCGTATTGGGTCCGCGCCTACCCCTACCGCCTGCCGGTCAAACCCGGCGCAGCCTCCCCCTGCCAGCTCATCGTGCGCAACTTCCGCAATCGTCCCCAGCGCCACGCCATTTCCATCGTCGCCCCCCCAGGACTCTCGGCCCAACCTGCAAGAATCGAGGGCGAGGTCGCGGACGAATCGATCGCTCGCTTCCCGTTCCAACTGGTCGCCACACGCGATATTCGGCCGGGACCGCATCTGGTCGCGTTCGACATCACCCTCGACGGTCAACAACTCGGCCAATTGTTCGATATGATCGCCCTGGTCGAGGGCCCGTCCCCTTAATACTCTGGCGACGCCCCTCGAAAGCCCTCCGCTGCCCTCCCCCAAGCTTTGCGCCGAAGGTGGTTTGACCGGCGGGGGGCCGGGGCTTAAAGTGTAGATTCGCGCGGTTGGCCCGGGAGGGTACGCGGTTCGCGCGGCGGATTCCCGCTTCCCAGACCCGCTCTCCGCCAACATTTTTTCGCTAGGTTGATTTCCAGGAATCGTCGTGCTTCGTCCCGCGGCAGGCAGCCCCTGCCCGGTCTCCGCCTGAAGTTTGTTCCGCCCGCTCTCGCATGCTCGCCAAGCGCGTCATTCCTTGTCTCGACGTAGATCGCGGGCGCGTGGTCAAAGGGACCAATTTCCTTGATCTGCGCGATGCCGGCGATCCCGTCGCGGTCGCCTCCCGTTATGAAGCCGAAGGGGCCGACGAACTGGTCTTTCTGGACATCACCGCCAGCCACGAAGGCCGCGACATCATGCTGGATGTCGTCCGCCGCACCGCGGAAGTCGTCTTCATGCCCCTCACCGTCGGCGGGGGCGTCCGCACCTTGGAAGATATCCGCGCCCTGTTGAACGCCGGCAGCGACAAAGTCTCGATCAACTCCGCCGCCCCCAAAAACCCCGATTTCGTCCGACAGGCCGCCCGCCGATTCGGCAGCCAATGCATCGTCGTGAATATCGACCCCAAGCGCGTACAGCGCGACGGGCGGGAGGTGTGGGAAGTTCACATCAACGGCGGCCGCGTTCCCACCGGTCTCGAAGCGGTGGCCTGGGCACAGGAAGTCGAACGTCTAGGCGCCGGCGAAATCGTCCTCACCAGCATGGACGCCGACGGCACCCAAAACGGTTACGATTTGGAAGTCACCCGCGCCGTCAGCGACGCGGTGTCGATTCCCGTGGTCGCCAGCGGCGGGGCGGGCGCCCCCGATCACCTGGCCGACGCCATCCTCCTGGGCCACGCCGATGCGGCCCTGGCCGCCGGGATTTTTCACTTCGGTCAATACACCATCGCCCAGGTCAAGCGGGCCATGCGCGAACGTGGAATTTGCGTGCGAGAGATAGAACGGGCGCCGGACGCGCCAGTGGCGGTATGAACCGCCCCCTGCCGTCCGATCGATCGATTTTCCAACCTGGGTTCAGCCATACGTTCTGCGAGAGAAGAGAGCGAGTGTCAGTGCTACTTGAGTGCCATCCGATCGCGGCTTGTGATAGCCGCCGGAACAGGAACAGAGAACGGTAGGCGCTTCCAAGTTCGGCCCACAGGCGTCCCGCGGGATGCACCCGGCCCAATGACGGTAGCGCGTGCCGGCAGGGAACGCAAAGGAGAGGCAGCATGACCGCGACCACGGATACCGCGGACGACAGAGCGACGCGAGGCGGAAACATGACGGTCCAAAAAACAGACATCGAGCGGTACGTCCACAAAAAAGAGTACGAGATCGACAAGCTCTTCCGGGCGCTGGTCAAGCTGGAAGGCAGCGACCTGCACCTGAAGGTGGGCAAACCCCCCTACGTGCGCGTCAAAGGGTCCTTGCGGCCCATCAATCGCGGTCCGATCGACGAAGAGGAGATGGTCCGCATCATCTTCGAAATGATGGACGACCGCCGCCGCCAGGTGTTCGACGATACCGGCGGCTGCGACTTCGCCCACGTGGTCGATGTCGACGGCACGAGTTGGCGGTTCCGCGTAAACGTCCTTCAGCAAATGGGCCGGGTCGGACTGGTCGCGCGCCGCGTCAACAACTGGATCCCCGACTTCGCCGGCCTCAACCTCCCTCCCGTCGTCGAGGATCTCTGCAAGTTCGACCAGGGAATGGTCCTCCTGGCGGGAGTCACCGGGTCGGGCAAAAGCACCACCATCGCCTGCATGCTGAATTACATCAATCAGCATTACCGCAAACACATCCTCACGCTTGAGGATCCCATCGAATTCACCTTCACCGAAGACAAGTGCCTGATCAACCAGCGCGAAATCGGCACCGATGTCAAAGACTTTCATATCGCCATGAAGCACGCGGTCCGCGAAGATCCCGACGTCATGCTCGTCGGAGAAATGCGCGACCAGGAAACCTTCATGACCGCCATCCACGCCGCCGAGACGGGGCATCTGGTCTTCGGCACGATCCACGCGGCCAGCGCGCCCACCACCATCGGCCGTATTCTCGACCTGTTCCCCTCCGAAATGCACCCCGCCCTCCGCAGCGCGATCGCCTTCAACATGAAAGCCATCATCGCGCAAAAATTGCTCCCCAGCATCAAGCCCGGCGTCGGGCGCGTGCCCACCGTCGAGATCATGACCTTGAGCTCCACCTGCCGCAAACTGATCCTCGAGGAAAAGGACGATAAACTCGGCGATCTGATCCGCATGTCAGCCAAGGAAGGCATGCAGGATTTCACCATGAGCCTCAAGGAACTCGTCAATCGGGGCCTCGTGGATCGCCAGGTTGCATTCGAAGTCGCGCCCAACGTAGAGTCGCTGAAAATGGCGCTTAAAGGTATCGACGTAGCCCAGCCTGGAATCCTTTGATGGTTCGATTCGTTTCATTGCTATTGCTGCTGGCGGGCATCGCCTTGGCCGATCCCGCGACCGCCTTCGCCCAATCCGCGGACGCCTGGCCCGCGACCGACGCCGAGTTCGTGCGCGGGCCGGGCGGCTACTTAAGCGCCGCGAAGATCCTGCTGGCCTTCGTGCTCCTGCTGCTGTTTGCCAAAACCGCGGATTGGGTCAGCCAGGACTGCTACCGCGTCCGGATCGATTATTCGATCTGGAACAGCGCGATGGTGTTCCCTTTCGCGGCGGCGTTTCTGTCGCTGTTTGTGTTCCCTTGGTACTGGCTGGCGATCGGACTGATGATCGTCGCCTGGCTGGCGCCCTTTGTGGCCTATGTCATCGTCCGCAACCGCAAAGTCCTCGCCCATCAAAAGGTTTTTACGCCCGCCCACATTCGCTTCGTCCTCTCCAATGTGGGCGGCAAGGTGGGGGTCAAGATCGCGGCGGAAAAACCCGGCGAAACCGAAAAAGGCCCCCCGGTGGTGTTCAAGGCCCTCGGCGGTGCCAACGATCAGGCCAACCAGGCAAATCTCATTTTCGCCCGGCAGTCGCCCGGCTTTCTGGTGGCGCGCGAGGTGGTCGCCGATGTGCTCGAGCGCAACGGCGACGGCATCATGCTCGACTACTCCGCCCAAGGGGTCGTGGTCAAGTACCAGATCGACGGCGTCTGGCACGACGCCCCCCCTCGGCCCCGCGAACAGGCCGACCCCATGTTGGCCGTCTTCAAAAAGCTCGCCAACCGCAATGAGAACGAACGCCGCGCCAAGCAGGAGGGCCGCCTCGAAGTCGAACTCAACGGCCGCAAGTTCGATGGCTACCTGACCTCTCAGGGCACCAAGACCGGCGAGCAGGCGATCGTCTACTTCGAAGACAAGAAGGCCCAATTCCGCAAGCTTGACGAGCTGGGCATGCGTCCCAAGCTCATCGAGCAGCTCAAGGAGGCGCTCGCCAGGTCGCAAGGCTTCGTCCTCATTTCCACCCTCCCCCACGGCGGACTCTCCACGGCCTTCAACGCGGTGCTCAAGGAATGCGACCGCTACATGCGGGATTTCGCCGCCATCGAGGATAAGGTCCATCCCGAACACGACGTCGAAAACGTCCACGTCAATCTATACGACAGCAGCAAGGGCGAGACGCCGATGACGATCCTGCCCGATCTGATTCGTACCTATCCCAACGCCTACGTCCTGCGCGATCTCGTCAATTCCGAGACCGTCTACGCGCTGCTCAAGGAAATGAAGGACGAAGAGCGGCTCATCATCGCCGGCGTCCGGGCCAAGGAGGCCGCCGAGGCCCTCCTCCGCATCCTCGCCATGAAAGTCGCGGCCAAGGACTTTGCCCCCGTCGTCACCGCCGTCGTCAACGAACGACTGATCCGAAAACTGTGCGACACCTGCAAAGAGGCCTATCCCCCGCCCGCAGAGGTGGTCAAGCAGTTGGGCGCCGCCGCCTCCAAGGTCGAGGCCCTCTACCGTCCTCCCCAGCTGGTACCAGGACAAAAAGAAAAACCTCCCTGCCCCGATTGCCAGGCCCTCGGCTACCGCGGTCGGACCGGCATCTGGGAAGTGCTCATCGTCAACGACGAAGTGAAAAAAACCCTGGCCACCAACCCCAAGCTCGACGCCCTCCGCCTCGCCGCTCGCAAGGCAGGCATGCGCACCTTGCAGGAAGAAGGCTTGCTCCTGGTCGCCAAAGGTACAACCTCCCTGCAAGAACTCCTCCGCGTCCTTAAGCTCTAAACCAACCCCTCGGGCCTCCGCCGATCATGGAATTCGTCCTCACCTTAATACTCCTCTTGGTATTCGTGGCTTGCGTGATCATGAATACCACCTCCTCGTCCTCCGGTTTGTGGTCGAACCTGCTGCTGCTTTTCAACGTATTGCTCGCGGGGCTGTTGGCCACCAACTATTACGAAAAACTCGCCGCCTACCTCGACAAGGAAATGCCCAGTTTCACCTACCTCTGGGATTTCGTCGCCCTCTGGCTGATCTTTGCCGTAAGCGCAGGCGTGCTCCGCGCCTTCACCGACCTCGTCTCCCGGGTCAAAGTCAAGTTTCGCAAGCCCGTCGAAATGATCGGAAGCATTTTTCTCGCCTGCTGGATCGGCTGGATCATGGTCTGTTTCACCGCCTTCAGCCTGCACACGGCCCCCCTCGCCCGCAATTTCCTCGGCGGCGGTTTCCAGCCCACTCCCCAATCGTCGATGTTTTTGGGCCTCGCCCCGGATCGCCGCTGGATGTCGTTCGCCCATAAAATGTCCCGTCCCGATTCCGGCTCTCTCGCCGCCGGCGGCAAGCCCGAGTCCATGTACTCCGCCGACAGACTTCACGATTTAGAAGAATGGGGCAAACAACTGGCCGCCAAGACCAATCAGCCCTTCGATCGCGACCAGTTGACCGCCTTCGACCCCCAGGGAGACTTCATTCTCCGCTACGGCGCCCGGCGGCACGCGTTCGAGTCCGAACCTGAGCTCCGCGTCAATAAAAAATAGCCCCCAGCCATCGCCTCTCCGTGGAAAGGCGTTAAGACTGTTCTCCGCATGGCCACCGACCCCACAACCAGCCTTCCTCCCACCGAGTTGTCGGAAATTGGCTACCGCCCCTTCAGCGTCACCGCCGCCTTGGCGATCGTGCTCGCGGTCGCAGGAGGTCTGGCCTTCACCTCCAATTACCTCATCTGGATCCCCTGGGCCGCCATCGCCTGTGCCCTCGTGGCGCTGCGGTCGATTCATAACGCCGGCGGAGAGTTGGCCGGCAGGAAGGTCGCCCTATTGGCCCTGTTCCTCGGCGCTTTGCTCGCAACCGCCTCCACCACCCGTTCATTGACCCGCGTCTGGTGGCTCGAAGCCCGTGCCCAGCGGGCCGGCGAACATTGGTTCGACCTCCTCTCCGAGGGCCGCCTTTACGAGGCCTACCAACTCACCGTCGAGCCGTCGCTCCGGCTCCCCGCTTCGACCGATTTCGAAGCCGTGTTCGCGGCCAATCCCGAGTCCCAAAAGGGCTTCGACAAATTCCGCTCGCACGACATTGTCGCCTCGCTCCTCAAAGCCAGCGCCCCCATCCGCCATGAATACCTGCGCACTACGATCGAGTCGGTCGACGACGCGGACAGTCTCTACCTCCGCTCCTGCTACCGCTTGACGTTGCCGCGGCAAGACCCCAATACCCCCGCCGAACGATCGGTGGATCTGATCTTTCTGCGCACCATCAATCTCCAGGGCGCGGAGGAATGGCGCCTGGTCTCCTTCCTCCAGCACGACGACGAGCACCCGGACGAGTAACGTCCCTCGCGATTCCCTCCGTCCCGTCGCTCGACCGACTTCCATCAGGAGCCGCCCCTTGCCCGACGCCGCAGACGAAGCCGACGAGCGCACCGCCGATCTCGGCGAGACCCAACTCGATCTCGACCGCCAACGCCGCTGCGGTTTCCCAGAGGCCATCTTCGGCGAAGGCAAGACCACGGATACCCTCGCCCGCATCGTCGCCCGCCTGATCCAAGCCTCCCAGCCGGTGCTCATCACCCGCATCGCCCCCGACTCCGCCTTGGCGCTGCTCTCGCAATACCCCCTTGCGGTCCACAATCCCGTCGCCCGCACGCTGCGTTTGCCCCGGCCTAGTCCCGCTTCCCCCCCGATCGAAGCGTCCCCCTCAATCCCGGCATCCCCCCCGCTCACTTCCGCTCCGCCGCTCCATTCCAACCTGCCGCCCCGTACGAACCCGCCCCGCGTCGCGGTCATCACCGCCGGAACCACCGACCAGCCGGTGGCGGAAGAAGTTCGCGAAACCCTGGCCTGGATGGAAATCGCCTCCGTCCTCATCCAGGATGTCGGCGTCGCCGGTCCCCACCGCCTCCCCGCCCGCCTGGCCGAATTTCATGACGCCGACGCCATCGTCGTCGTGGCAGGCATGGAAGGCGCCCTGCCCAGCGTCGTCGGCGGCTACGTAAGCTGCCCGGTCATCGCCGTCCCCACCAGCGTCGGCTACGGGGCCAGCTTCGGCGGCCTCGCGGCCCTCCTGGGGATGCTCAATAGCTGTGCCGCCAACGTCGCCGTCGTCAACATCGATGCCGGTTTCAAAGCCGGCTACCTGGCCGGCCTCATCGCCTCCAGCCGCACGATCGATCCCCGCTGAACCGCCCCCTGGTCAGGCCCCAAACATATCCCAGTCACCCCGTCAGTCACGCGGCCTCTCGCCGTCGCCCTCCAATTCCCATCTGCACTCCCGCCCCGGCCCTTGACAATCGCAAGCCGTTTTCGCAACCTAATACCTCCCGACTCCGGCCGGAGTGGCGGAATGGCAGACGCGCTGGACTCAAAATCCAGTACACGCAAGTGTGTGTGGGTTCAACTCCCACCTCCGGCATTCTCACCGCGGACATACCGCCGCGGTTCGATCTCGCCTCCAGCAATTTCTTCTTGAGGCGCTGGTTTATCTACTCCTCCGCCCCCTCGTAGCCGCCCCGCCCTACTTTGGCCCGCAATACGACAGGGACAGAAGAGCGTAGCCCGTCACCAGATTCGCATCGGCCTCTAGCCAGCGGTTGTTTTTGTTGGTCCACGAGCCGTTGGGGTTTTGCAGTTTGGCCAGTTGCCCGACCATGTCGGCGCGCCAGTCGTGTTCCACCCCCTTGGCGTCCTTGAAACGGTCCTCTCCCAGCGCGTGCAAGGTCTTGGCGGCCGTGTGCAGGTAGTAGAACAGCCCTGCGTCTTTCATCCCGGGGTTGGTCGAGAAGTCGTAATGCTTCCGCAGCCATTCCGTGGCCGCCTTGACGCGCGGATCGTCCGGCTTCAAGCCCGCGTAAATCATGCTCTTGAGTCCCGCATAGGTCATCGACCCGTAGCTCCGTAGCGACCCACCCTCTTCGCTGCCGTCGTTGGCAAAGCTCTCGCCGCCGTTGGCGACGGTGTAATAAAATCCGCCGTCGTTGATCTTGGCCGCGAAGGGGCTGGTATTGTGCTCGCTTTCCAGGTTCTGGCAGCGGGAGACAAACACCAACGCCTTTTTCACCGCCTCGTCCTCGGGACCGTTTCCGGCCGCGATCAGGGCCTCCATCAGGAACGACGTATTCGACAAATCGGGGCGATTTTTGCGCCCATAGCCGGCGCCCCCGTAGTTCACGCTGGCTGGCGTTTGCCCCTCGCTTTCATCCCATTGCAGGCCCTTGAGAAATTTGTCCGCGTTGGCCAGCACGCGATCGTACTTGCCGTTGCGATTCGCTTCCTTGAAGCAGACGACCGCCAGACAGGTCTCGTAGTTTTTGTTGGTCGAATTCTCCGGATAGATTCCCCCGTCGGGGCGGACGAGTTTTTCCAGATAGGCCAGACTTTTGGCCACCGCCGGATCGTTGGGCGACCGGCCGCTCCGCAAAAGCGCCGTCGTACACAGGGAAGTCACTCCGGCCCCCGTCTGGCCGCTGAAGCTGCCATCCTCGGCCTGGCCCTTGGAGATCAGGTACTCGACTCCCTCGGCTACCAGCCGCAGGCGGGCAGCCTCGGTGGTTTGGGACTGGGCGTCTCCCTTTGCAGCCTTTGCCGGGAGCGGGTCGGCCGCTTGCGTTGCCGTCGCTAGCGGAAGAATGCCTGCCAATAGTGCCGCGGCCGGTGCAAACAGGTGCCTGACCATAAACTGCCTCGCTTATTCCAGAGTGGGGGGTAGCGCGAGCGGAAGCCTTCTCCACCTCCGCGACTGACGGAATTATAGCCCCCTGCGCCGGTGCGAGAAACCAGCGGAATTTGCCGCCAGGCGAATCGAGCGGCTCTCCCCCAATGCGAACCGCCGCGGTCGCTCCTGGGAACGACCGCGGCGGCGATGAATCAAACCCCTCTTCAATTGCGACGGTGGCGCCGCTGCGAGAAAAGCGCGGATCAAGCCGTGCTAAGCACGAGCCGTGGTAGATCCGGGCCAACGCATCTAGTTGTGAGCCTCCGACGGAATATGTGAAGTAGGGGCTTGGATTGGAAGATCGAACGGATCGATCGTGGACGACGGACTCAGTGGGCGACTTGCTCTGCCGTAAGCATCTCAGCACGGCACAGCAACGTCTATCGGCACCGGCGGGCGAAAAACTCTGACTTTTTCATCCCCGGCGTTGACTGGCGAAGCAATTAATACGGTCTCGCTTCTTCCCGGTCAAGCGCGTTTGCCGCAACCGGGCGAACTGACGAAATCAATCCTACTTGGAAAAAATCGCCCGTGTAGACCTTGACTTGGAAAATCTTCGCAAATGGCGCCGCACGTCGCAGCGACCGATCCCGGCCGAAAAATCGTCGTTACCGTCCTTTATTACGTGCCGCTTCGAGCACATCCGCCACCTTCACCGGCGCGCCCCCGCGCCGTTTGCTCTCGTCCGCCGCCTCCATGAAGGCGTAAATCTCCATCGATTCTTCGGCGCTGACCGGCGGTTTTCCGGTGCGAAAGTACTGGACAATTTCCACGACCAGCGGACGGTAGCCTCCGTAGGGACCGAGCGACTCGGCGCCCTTGGCGGTAAAGGCCGTACCGCCGTACCCGTGAGCGCCGGTGCGGGTTCCGCGGAAGCTCCCGATCCGTCCATCCTTCCATTGACCGACCACAAAGTCGGTATCGGCCGTCGATGTCCGCGTTACGCTCTCACAACCCGGCCCCAACACCGTAAACAGCGACTCCACGCCGTGAATGCCGTACCAGAACAGATCCGGGTGGGTCGGCTCCAGCGAACACGGGCTGAACGTGTCGCATCCCAAGACCATTCCCAACTCGCCGCGGCGCAGCTTTTGCGCCCCCTCGGTGTACCGTAACGACGAGGAGGTGAAAATTGGCGTGCCGCCGCGCTTGGCCGCGGAAAAGATCTCGACCGCGTCCGCCAGTGAACCGGCCAGCGGCTTGTCGATGAAGCACGGTTTTTTCGAGGCAATCACCGCCTGCGCCAGTTTGAGATGGACCCGGCCATCATTGGCTTCCAATAGTACGGCGTCCACTTTCGAGAGCAGCTCCTCGACCGAATCGACAATTTCGACCCCCCCCTTGCGCAGCGTTTCGGTGTAACCGGCAACCCGCTCCACGCTGGACTTGATATCCGGGCTGCCCGGTGGGTAGGCCGCTACCACCCGGCAATGAGCAAGATCTTCGGCCGCCTTGGGATCGTTCAGCAACTCGGTGAACGCCACCGCATGCGAGGTGTCCACGCCCAGGATTCCCACTCGGATCGTCCGCGGTTCGGCCGCCACCGCCGTTTCCACACCCAGACTCATACCCATCGCCACCAGTCCAATGAGCAAGCGCATAACGGATAGACTCCCATCGCATAGGCCGGATTGAAAGCGCCTCGCCAATGTTCAA
>JALHPA010000037.1 GCA_022842745.1 Pirellulales bacterium | reverse complement strand
AGAGTCGGCAAACGGGTGTCTGGCGTTTGTGCCGGAGTCTTACCGGTCCGACGTGCCCCACGGAATCGTTTTGTGGCTGCATCCGGCCGGCGGAGTCCGGGACGACGAACTGATCGCCGCCTGGAAGGCGCATTGTGCCAAATTCGACTTGATCTTGCTTGCGCCCAAAAGCGGTGACGCATCCCGATGGCAGCGGACCGAGTTGGAGTTCATCCGCAAGACCGTGGATGAACTGATAACAAAGTACAATATTGACCGGCGGCGGATTGCCGTGGTTGGCCAGGAAGGCGGGGGCGCAATGGCCTACTTGTTTGCATTTGCGAATCGCGATTTGTCGCCCGGGATCGTTGCGATCGACGCTCCGCTCCCCAACGGCGCCAGCATCCCAGCCAACGACCCGATGTTGCGCCAGGCGTATTATCTGACCCATGCCAAAAAGTCGGCGGCCTCCAAGGCGATCGAGGCGACCGTAAAGCAACTTCGTTCTGCGAAATACCCAGTAACGGAAAAGAACTGGGATGATGCCGCTCGTCCTCTGACGGACGAAGAACGGGCCGAATTGGCGCGCTGGGTCGACAGCCTCGACCGCTTTTAGCATCCGGCCTCTGTTTTAATGCGTTCTAATGCAACTGCCGCCGTTGGGGCGCGCTTTTGTTTGGGGCCGCTTTCCTGCGGCGATCTTCCCGGCCTCGGCGGTCATTCCACGACGAGCTCGCCGTTCATTGCCATCCAGTGCCCAGGAAACGTGCAAAGAAAGGGGTAACGTCCCGGCAAACCAGGCGCTTTGAAATAGATCGAAAATTTCCCGTCGGGCGGCACGATGTCGGTATAGCAGATCACATCCTCCGTCGGGGGAACGTACTGCCGGGCGGCCGACCGCGGGTCCGCGATGAATTTGTTCGCCAATTCCCCGACTCGCTCCAGGGCGCCCGGTTTGGCGAGCACCCAGTTGTGGGGGACGGCATCGGGGTTGTCAAACCTCAGGTGTAGCGGCGCCCCAGCCGGAACTCGGACCTCTCTCGGCAGGAAACTGAGATTCTGGCCCGCCGTAATCACGATCTCGCGGGCTTCAGGCAGGCGCTCGCGAAACGGATTCGGCTGCGTGTCTACCAGGGTCGCCACATCGACCGCCAGCGGATGGGCGGCGATCGTCTTGATTCGGGGGCGGTAGGCGGGCAGATTCTTAAAAGGCGCATCCAATTTATGGATCGTTGCGAACAGTTCGCTGGCGCTCCCCTGAACGGAGTTCTGTTCCTTGTCGACCTTCAGGCTCAAATGCAATTGGCTGACTGGCTGCAAGTCTGGCAGCTCGACGAAGAGCGTTTTATCGTCCAACACATGAATCGCCGCGATCTCCAACAGATCGTGACCGACCACCCCAGGGTGCCGAGTGGAGAATTCCGGCGAACCGTACCCCGGACCGTAACGATAGTTCCAAACCTGAGCGATGTGATTACGCGCGTCCGCGAGTACCTCGCGATCGAAGGGGGCCGTAAAGCGAATCCACAGGCCATTCTCATGGACGTGAAATGCCTCTGGCAGTAAGACCCGTCCGCCGGTATATCGAACCCGGTGCAGGCAGCCATCGTCAGGAGTGTACGTGCCCCACCCACCCATGCCGGTCACATAGAGCTGACCGTCGCGAGGATTGAATCGGCCGCGGTGGGCGCCCGAGCGAAACTCGCCTGGTAGCGGCACAACGGCGCCTTGCGTCTGGCCGTCAACCGTATCGCGCAGGAGCAGAAAATGGCTCCCGGCGCCATACGAAAAGTGCAACATCAATCCCGAGAGAGGCCCCCAGCGGTCGCTGGAAATGGCTGTTTGTCCGCCGCTGGAATTGTCCAGCCCGCGAGGCAGATAGACCAGCGGCAGCGACGGCAACTTCCCCCCTCGCGGTCCGCCGTAACCGAAATGCGGCATTGGCGACCCCTGGGACAACGGGGTCGGATCGACCTGACAAATCATCGATGCGCAGGTCCAATCGCCTTCGGAGCATGGCACGGTCAATTTGCCGTCCATCGCCAGTCCGAGGCCGTCCGGATTGCGAAACCCGTCGGCCAGGGTTTCGACCGATTTTCCGTCGGCCGATACGCGAATCAGGCCTTGTTTGCTAGAGGCGGTGTAGAATCGTCCCTGGTTGTCGCGCTCCAATCCACAGATGTAGTCATGACCTGCCACGGAGGTGGTCTGCGCATTACTGAAGCATTCATAGAAATCTGTTTCTCCATCCCCATTGGCATCGTGCAGCCGCGTGATTTGGTCGCGGCCGAGTACGAAAATCTGGCGATCCCTAACGACAAGACCAAGCGGCTGGTGCAAACCGGACGCAATTCGGCGCCAGCGCACTTGCTTCAACTCGGCGTCCAGTCCTGAGCCACGCCACACATCGCCTTGCATTGTGCAAATCACAACGCTTCCATCCGGCAGGAAATCGTGCCCCCCCACAAACAGCAGCGCTCGCCAAGGATTTTCGATTGGTAGGGGCACGGTATCGACCGCGTAGGGGGCTTCGCCGCCGAGCGTCCCTTGAACCAAGAATTCCTCCGGCCACTGCGCAGCGCCCCCCTTCAGGGCGGTCCTCAATGGATGTTCGTTGGCCGGTGCGACGACCCGCGTGAATTTTCCGTCCTCCGCCCACGGGGCGTCGAGAAACTCCCGCCCGCCAATCGAATACGAGAAAATGACACGGCGGCCGAAGCGATAGAAACCGCGGTAGGCAAACGCCTTCGCGGGCGTCTCGGCGTCGGTCCTCTCAAGGATCTCGCCGTCCGGTCGCAATCCGGCAAGAAAACCGTGCCGCACATCCGAGAGCTGCAAAAACCCACCCTTCCAGACGGCCGGATACGTCAAAGTTTCCGGATCGAAACAGGCTGATAGATCTCCTCGCTCCCCCAGCCGCACACAGACTCCTTTGGGTATCGAGGCTTTCCCCACATGGACTACGCCACACAGCAGTGAGCCTAGATCCATCCGGCGCCATCGGTCGTCTCGCCATACGGTCTCATTCTGGTTGCCCCAATGGCCCTGTTTTCCACCGTCCAACCCAGGAAATGCCGGCAACAGGGCCGGGCGAAAGGGCAAGCGGCGAAAGAAGTCCGCTTGCTTGGCGTAGAAGTCGTACAGCCGGTCTCGATTGACCGGATGCTGCCAGGAGGGCCAATCCGACGGGCGCCGAGGCGCGCGGTCGTATACAAATGCCGCCGCCTGGTGGGGATGCGACGCGACTTGGGCCATTTTTTCCGCCAGACCCGGACTGCGTCCCAATTCGGACAGGAAGCGCACGAGGTCGCGCTGCTCGGCGAAAGACATCGCGGCAGTCAGGCCATCCGGCATTAAGGTGCCGATTGGTACCCTTGAAGCAATCTGGTCCTTGTTCAGTTGGATCCGCTTTTGCTCGGCAACTTCGAGCAACTCGATCTTGTGGCCCTCCTCCGCCAATAGGTATCCCTGGTGGCTTCGTCCGTCGACGCCCAAGACGCGCCAAGCCAGGTATTCGGGCTTCACGCTTCGGCGCGGAAGCAAAATGGCTTCGGCGACTTGCTCTCTCGAAAGCTCCCGTCCCACACGATCCAGCGCGGGACCAATCTGCCCTCCCACTTCGCCTACGCGATGACAGGACAAGCACGCGAAACGGGCGTCCCGGAAGACGGTCAGTCCACGCTCGGCATTTCCGTCGCGCTCGGCATCAGCGGCGAGCTCTCGGATTCGCTCCGCGTCGGCGGCGGTGAGCGGCGGCACTGAGGATGGGTTCGGGATCGAGGTCGGTGGAAGACTCAAGCCGTTGAGCTTGGGGTCGGGCTGCGCGGGCTTCTCCGGGGTTTGGTCGAACGTCCGGAATTTAGGGGCCGGACCGGCAGGTTGGCCGTCCAGTTGCCGTACCAGCCAATCCAGTCCATCGAGATTATCCAGCAACCGCAGTTCGGCATCGTCGTCCGTATGCCCCAGAATCCCGATAGGCCCACGGTATCCGCTGTCTCGGAGGATGCGCAACAGGTCCAAATCGCGCGTGCCTGCGCCGAGCGGAAGAATTTTTTTCCCGATACGGTCACCATCGGGCGTCATGCCGTTCAGGTTCACGCAATACAGTTGGCCGGCCATTTGCTTCATCAACTGCTCGAAGCGCTCCAGGTGCTCATGCCCATGATGCATGTTGTAAACGAGTCCCACGTTCTTCAGGCGGAGCTCGTTTAGAATCGCCAATTGGTTCTCGGGCTGACCGAACCACCCGCCGTGATTGTATAACCCCACGGAACATCCCTGGCCGGCCGCGGCCAGCGCGATCGGTCGCAGGATTTTTACGCCCGCGGCGACTTTCGCGGCTTGCGAGGTTTCCTTGGGCGCCGGATCGTCCAAAGTGACCCACAACTGCGTGCGCACATTGTTTCGTTTGAGCGCCGCCAGGATGGCCTTGCCGTCGCCGTCGAGCGTCGCCGGGAACCAGAAGGCTTCAAGAGCAATCCCGTGCCGCGCAAGCGCGGCGATCTCTTCGTCGAACGACTGCACATGCTCCGCACGCCAATCGTAAGCGAATCGCTTAAAGCCCAAGGTGGCCAACATGGCGGCCCGCTCGGCGGAGGACCGCCGCCGCGCATCAAAGGGGACGATGCACCAGGCAACCAGGTTTTCCCGCGCAAATAGTTGCTCTCGACCACGCGCGGATTTCGCCTCGGGTTGGGCGAGAACGGTCCCGGTAGCCAGCAATGCTGTAAAAAGTGCAACGAGCAGCAAATTCCAACCTCGTTCGGAGTCCGGATGGCTGCGTAAGGATTCAAGGGCTGACATGGTTTGCCGTCGGTGTTTCGGTAATTTGGAAAAACTTGCAAGGATGCATCCCAACGCCTCGCCATACATCCTGCAAGACGGACCGTGGAAAAATCAAGCGATTGCAGATAATCCCATCTCTGGGCAGGATTGCCACAGGAGGATGGGCCATACCGGCTTTCTTGGGCGGGAGGGAATACCGCCCGCGTTCGGCGTAAATGCACGAAACAGTGCCCTCAATTGCACTTGCAAGCGGTTCGAGGGATTCTATAATCCGGTAGAAATGCCGTAATTGGGCGTCCGCCCCGCGGGTGCCGCTTGCGCGCATCCAAGCGGGTGTAGCTCAGTTGGTAGAGCACGACGTTGCCAACGTCGTTGTCGTGGGTTCGAATCCCATCACCCGCTCTTCTGGGGCTGTAGTAGCACGCGGACGAACCGCGTGCCGGGAGGCTTGCAGATGGCCCACTCTGCAAGCATCGGCAGGACAACCAACTTGCAGCCATTTCGGCCACACGAGGCTTGCGGAGTGATTGCACCGCCGGCCTCAAAATCGTCGGCCGTTAGCGGGACCGCAGCGTCTTTTTGGCGGTAACGCGGAATGGATAGCCGTGGGAATGCCGCCGGGCCTCGATCGCTTCTAACCCAAATCCTTGCATGTGCCCATCCGATCAAACTACCGACGTTGATTCCACCGTGGAAACTGGCGACGAGCCCGCTCGCGACAAACTGAGCCTGGATGTCAAGATCGAGAGCCCTGGCACTTGCCAGCGTCACGTTACCGTGACGGTTTCCGAGGCCGATGTCGAACGATACTTCGACGACCAGATTGGCGAAATGATGCCCAAAGCGGTGGTTCCGGGATTTCGGGCCGGTCGCGCGCCGCGAAAGCTGGTTGAGGCTCGGTTTCGCAAGGACGTAAGCGAGCAGGTGAAGGGGGCCATTCTGATGGATAGCATGGCCCAGGTCACCGAGGAGCATAACCTGTCGGCGATAAGCGAACCCGACATCGACGTGCGGGCGATCGAGTTGCCGGAATCGGGTCCGTTGACGTTCGAGTTCAATTTGGAGGTCCGGCCGGAATTCGATTTGCCGCAGTGGAAGGGGCTGAAAATCGATCGGCCCGTGCGGGAGTTCACCGCGAAGGACGTCGATCGGCAATTGCAACGGCTGCTCGAACGTCGGGGACGGCTGGTGCCGTTTGACGGCGCCGCCGAAGCGGGAGACTACATCACAGCCAACATTACCTTCAAAAACGGCGACGAGGTTCTCTCGACCACGGAAGAAGAAGTGCTTTGCATCCGGCCGGTGCTTAGTTTCCGCGATGGAAAGATCGACGGTTTTGACAAACTCATGGCAGGCGTGAAAGCGGGCGACCACCGCGAATCGCAAGCCAGGCTGAGCGAAGACGCCCCGAACGAAGCTCTGCGGGGCAAAGACATCGCCGTGCACTTCGACGTGCTGGAAATCAAGAAGTTGGAAATTCCGGCTCTGGACGACGATCTGTTGCGGAGCATGGGAAAATTTGAGAACGAGGGGGAGTTGCGCGACGGCTTGATGGACGAGCTCAAGCGGCAGTTGTCGTACCATCAACAGCAAATCGCCCGTCAACAAGTGACCAGCCTGTTGACCGCGTCCGCCAATTGGGACCTTCCGCCTGACTTGCTTCGTCGGCAGAGCGTGCGAGAATTGGAACGTAGCGTATTGGAACTGCGGCGAAGCGGTTTCAGCGACGACGAAATTCGCGCCCACCAAAACGAGCTGCGTCAGAATACGCTGGTCAACACGGCCAAATCGCTGAAAGAGCACTTCATTCTGGAGAGGATTGCTGAAGAAGAAAAGATCGAAGCCCAGCCGGACGATTACGAGGCCGAAATCCGGCTGATCGCTCAACAAAGCGGGGAAAGCGTGCGACGGGTTCGCGCGCAGCTTGAGAAGCGCGACCTGATGGATATTCTCCGCAACCAAATTGTCGAGCGCAAGACCGTCGACTTGATCTTGGAACACGCCGCGTTCAACGACGTACCCTATACGGCCGAGCAGAACGACGTGGAAGCGGTCGATCAGTCGGCGGGGGGGGGAGACGAAGAACAAATCCCCGAGGCCTTGGTCGATGAATCGACGCTGAAGACCGGCAACGAACGGGAGTAACCAGGCGCCTGCCGATAGACGGCGATCGCGACGGAGCGCCGCAGTCCGAATGAGAAGGAACGACCGAATGAGTTTTTCCCATGCGTCGCCGATCGATCCACGGTCCGCGTATCGCGATTACCAACGGCAGCGGCAGCTTACGTTGGGAGACCTGCTGCTGGAGAACCGGATTATCCTCCTGCAAGGAGAAATCCACGATGGAAACGCCAACGAGTTGGTGATGAAGCTTCTGTATCTGCAGAGCGATAATCGCCGCAAGGATATTCATTTCTATATCAATTCGCCGGGTGGCAGTGTGACGGCTACGATGGCTGTCTACGACACCATGCAGATTCTCACCTGCCCCGTGGCGACCTATTGTATCGGCCTGGCCGCCAGTGGGGCCGCCGTTCTGCTGGCGGGTGGAACGAAGGGCAAGCGATTTGCGCTCCCGCACTCCAAGGTCATGATCCATCAGCCCTATGGCCAGGTCGGCGGCCAGGTCTCGGACATCGAAATTCAAGCCGACGAGATCATCAAGACTCGGGAAGTTCTCAATCAAATTCTGGCCTCGCACACGGGCCAGCCGATTGAACGCATTCGCAAGGATACCGACCGGGACCGCTATCTGCACGCCGCCGCCGCCAAGGAGTACGGGCTGGTCGATGATATTCTGAACAAGCCCCCGGTGCAGGCGGACGACGAAGACGACAAGGACTAAAGCCGGCCCGTGCTTGGCGCGGTGCGCGACGGATGGCGATGGACATGGCCGGGCCCAGAAAGGCGAACTCACGATGCCCCTGATTCCCTACGTTATTGAAAAAAACGGCCGCGAAGAGCGGGCGATGGATATCTACAGCCGGTTGCTCAAGGACCGGATTGTGTTTCTCGGCACCCAAGTCAATGACGAGGTCGCCAACATCATCGTCGCGCAACTGCTGTTCTTGCAGTCGGAAGATCCCAAGGCCGATATCCACCTGTACGTCAATTCCCCAGGCGGGAGCGTGACGGCGGGACTGGCAATCTACGACACGATGCAGTTTGTCACCTGCGATGTGGCCACCTACTGTATTGGGCAGGCAGCCTCGATGGGAGCGGTCCTGCTGACGGCGGGCGCCGCCGGCAAACGGCGGGCGCTTCCCAATGCCCGCATCATGATCCACCAACCGTTGGCCGGCATGGAAGGCACGGCGGAGGAGATCATGATCCATGCGAAAGAATTCAAAAAGGTCAAGGAGCGGCTGAACAAGATCCTGATCCGGCATACCGGCCACCCCCTGGAAAAGATCGAACAGGACACCGACAGAGATCGGTTTATGACAGCGGACGAGGCTTTGGAATACAAGCTGATCGATCAAGTCATTGAGCACATGGAAGTCAAGAACAGCTAGCCTTGAGATTTCGCTCCTGCGGCACTGCGGGGCCGCGGAGAGCGGTTGATAATGCCATTGCGGTCATGGATCGGCCGCGAATTTGACGCAAGAGGCGTCCAGCATGAAAATTCTTCCCTCCAGTCCACGGCTGTGGATGGGCCTTCTCGCGATGGCCGTTGGATCACTTTTGGGTTGTCGGCACGATACCAATCGCGAACTCGTCGAGCGGGAGTTGCGCTTGCAAGAGGACGAAATATACTCCCTGCAAGACGAGCTATCCGAACGAGACAGGCAGCTTGCCGATTGCCGCCGCGAAATCGACGCATTGCGCGCCGAAGGGGGCGGGTTCGCCCCCACGTCGCCGGCGGCGGTCGCACCCGGCGCCTCGACCCGGCCAGCCCCCGCCGGCCGCCGGAATGCCGTGCCGGATCGCCCGTTGGCGCCTCCCGAACCCCCGACGATCGAGCTGCCCGATATGGAAGGCCCGGCCCCCCAAAGCGAGAATCCCCCAAAAACCGATCAATCGCACAAGGGCGTGCCGGGACATGTGGCGCAAGCGGCAGCGCAGGAGGAGATTCCGATTGAAAACGGGAGACCGGATCAAATTCAACTCAATCGCCGGCTGACCGGCGGTTTTGATGCCGATCATCGCCCTGGCGACGAAGGGGTGATGGTAGTGTTCGCCCCGCGCGACCGCCACGGACGCCTGGTTCGAGCCTCGGGGGCCGTTTCCATTGCAGTCGTGGATCCCGCGCTCGCCGGTTCGATGGGACGCGTGGCGCGGTGGGACTTCTCAGCCGCCGAATCCAACGCGCGCTTCCAAAAGACGTCCTTCGGGCACGGCTTTCATTTCAATTTGCGCTGGCCCGCCCGCGCTCCACAAAACGAAACCCTGCTGGTGTTCGTGCGGTTCACGCCCGACGGCGGCGCCTCGCTCGAAGCCGGCCAGCGGATCCAAGTGGAATTGCCGCCGCAAGCAAAACAAGCGACAAACGATTCGAGCCAATTTCTTACCGAGCCACACGCCTTGAGTACCGTCATTTCCGATCCTCAGGATCCCGTTCGTCGGCAGTCCAGTTCGTCGGCGGCGGAGCCCGACCTCGCTTCCGATGCTGCCTCATCGGCCAAGAAACGTCGGGTTGCGTGGTCCGCGCAACGGCCAGCTCTGCATTGACCCGCACGCAATAGGGCGCTTGCTCGATCCAACGTCCGCACTCGAACGAAGCGTACCGCTTGACGGCGCGCGCGGCGTATCTACACTGAATGCAATCCTAATTTCGGCACGATCGCGTGGCCGGGGATTCTCTAATCGCTTGGCGAGGTGTAAACGTGACGATTGTCAGGGTCGGAACCAACAAAAAGTATTCGGCAGGGTGGGAAGCGGCATTTGGCAAGCAGCCGACCGCGGGAAAAAAGTCGGCATCTAGATCAACGGGCAAGAAAACGGTCGCGAAGGGCGCCTCGAAGGCCGCCTTAAAACCTGGCTCTCCCAAGAAGGCAACTTCGAAGACGGCGTCTTTGAAGAAAATGGGCGGAAAGCAGAAGAAATGACTTTTGGCCGCCAGAATCCGCCGCTGGCGTGCGAATATCCGCTTGTGCCTCGCCCCCGCCTGTTGTGAACGTCCTTCAGACGATTGTGCCTGACTGAGGATCCACTCCCACGCCGTCGGTCAACTCCACCAGAGCGTCCAGCACCACCAAAAGCGCGCTGGGGTCCAGCATCTCCTCCTCTTCCTCACCTCCCAAACCCGCTTCGATCTGTTCGAAGTGCAGGATGTCGAGCCGGCCATCGCACTTGAGCAGTCGAGCGAGTTTCGCCCGTTCGTCCGGTTCGGTCGCCGCCGAGCGTAGTTCTTTCGCCAGGTCCGCCCGTTGCTCGCAGACTTCCTCTCCGCTGACATAGCTGATGTCGAGCGCCGCGTGATCCTGTGGAGCGCGCAACGTCAGTGACTCAAAACCGCCTTGGTCGTCTTCGGTCGGGTTCTCGAATTCAAAACGTCGATTCGCCATCGACAACGTTTTCAACATTTGCTTCAACGTGGGGCGACGTGTTTCGTCAAAGAAAACGAAATACGTCTCGCGCCACTTGTACCCTTCATTTTCAAACATCGACATGGCGGCGCACTCTCTCGGCTCGGTGGGGCAGCATCTTGCTTCATCATAGGCACGAACACCATCCGCCTCAATGAAAATCGCAGCCGAGAATTTCATTCTGCCGGCCCGAATTCTACGCCCGGCTCCCTCGACGGTCAGGCTGAACCTGGCCCGACTCAAGAACGACCGCCAGCGCACGATCTGCGTTTAGAAACGAGCGGCGCCTGCCTCCACCTTAGGAGGATCCGCGTCGACCTTACGGCGTCACCGGCTTTGCGGCGGTCCGATTCTTCGCTCCGCTGGGCGATGGAACGCCCGACGACGAGCGGACTCGATCTGCGGCCCGCGATGCGACCGGGGCCGCCGCCGGCAACAAACGTTCGACAGACGCCTGCACGACTTTTGCCGGTAACGCGAAACTAGCGACCCGCTCCGCTCGCGCGAT
>JALHPA010000036.1 GCA_022842745.1 Pirellulales bacterium | reverse complement strand
ATTCGCCACCGAATCCTGCACCGTGGCGCTTTGCACCATCGCGAACAGTCGCGTTCCATCCGGGCTAAGCGAAATGCCCTCCATTCCTTGATTGTTGCGCCGTCCGTAGGTGGGGGCGGCCACCGAATCAAAATTCAACGTCCCGGCTGGCTTGTGCGGTCGAAGGCTCTCAGGCAACCCGAGCACCCCCGTAATGTTCTTCGCGGCATCGAAACGGTAGATGTTTGGGCCGTACTCGTCGCTCACCCAACCCGAACCGTCCGGCAGCAGCACCAATCCTTCGGCATCCACGGAAATCTTGTTGATTTCGAACGGCGTCCCTCCCACGGATTGGCTCGCGACAAACGGCAGGGTCGTGCCATAGAGAGTTGTCACGTCTGCGGCCGTGGCGGGATTCAGCCCGGTCGTCGCCCGCGCCTGGGAATCCTTGAACTTGATGCCTCCCGTGTAATTCAGCGAAATCTGATTCTGCGCTGCCCTCTTTTCTTCGATCGTCGTTCCAGCCAAGGGCGAGGAACCCGTGTAAGGAGTGAAAGTGAAGTCGAACGATTGAATGCGGGCAGCGTAGTCCGAGAAGAATTCGCTCAACGGGTCGTTGTAGCCTCGATCGGGTAAGGTGTTGAGGACGCCGCTGTACACGTTTCCTCGCCGGGACCAACCGGTAATGGCCATTGAAGAGATGGAGCCCAGCGTCTCTCCAAAAGCGTCCTTGGCGGACGCGCTCACCCGGCCCACCCCCTGCAACCCGTGGTTGATGAACACGGTGTCGCCTAGGGAAGTGGTAATTGGACCCGCCACGTCGATCGTATTGGGGGTCAAGTAGGTCTGGCCGTTCGCCAACCGACAGAAGCCCGCGATGGCGACAATCGCCGCCACTCGCGGCGCAACACGCGAAAATCGAATCATGGATGCAACTCAAAGCAACGATCGACGGACTCTCGACTCGGTCAAACCGATGACCGCAAGAAAGAGGAAAGTCCAGGTTGCTGAAAACGTTAGCAACCCCCGATTACGATCGCGTGAGCCGATGATTCGGTTTTCAATTTCTTAGGGCATTCGCCTACGGCCTGTTGAACGCCCAATCCGGCGGTACTTCCGACTCAGCCGATCATGACCTGCGGAAAGCCCACCACGATGCTTCCCCCGTGCGCGGTGGGGTCCCCCAGTCGCGCCGCAGGCTGGCCTCCGATGAGCACCGTCATCGACCCCATCGCGATCGCGTCGGGCGGACCCACGCAGACGCACATGTCCCCCACCCGCGCGGCCGGCACTCCTCCGACCAGGACGGTCGGACAACCTGCGGGCAAAATCGGCCCTCCAACGTGCGGGATCGGCGGAACGCCGGGAGTCACCATCGGGCAAACGTGCATATCGCCGACGCGGGCAGCAGGAGGCATGGTATTTTCCGTTTTTGAGCGGTGGCAACGAAGGAGTTTTAACCGAAAGAACAAATCTGGGCCAGCGACCTCGTTGGCCTTTATTTGCAGGATTTGTGACCCGTCTTGGATTTATCGGCCTTGGTGGGCACTTTGGGCTGGGCGGGTTTGGCCTTCTTCGGCGTCTTGGGTTTGGCGCCGGCGCCGGTCGCCGGCGCCCCGCCGCTATTGATCAGCACCACCGTGCCCTGGATCGAGACGCCCGTCGGACCGATATCGATAAACCCTCCTGGACCCTTGAGCGTAAGCTGGACGCCCGCCTCGATGACCACGTTCATTCCAGCCTTGATATGAATCTCTTGTGCGGTCTCTACGGCGGAGCTACCGCCGATTTTCTGGTGGTGATCGCCCCCGACCGTCATGGATACACCACCATCGATTTTCGACGTGAATTCTTCACCCACTTGCAAGTCGAACGTCTTGCCGACGTATGCCGTTTTGTTGTTCTCCACATAAAGATCGAGATTTCCTCCGCTGGCCGCGTCCCCTTGTCCGACCGTCAGTTCCATGTTTCCTTCAATGTGCTCGATCTGATCCCGTTTGACATTCAGGTGCTTGTCCTGGAATACCTGTTCGAGCTGGTCGCCGGTTTTTCCCTCGTCGTCTCCCACGATCAGGTGCCGATCGTGGCCGATCCGCTCCATCGCGTCGTTGCGCACTCGCAGGTCGAAATTCCGCTGGGCATGCATGAAAATCTGTTCGGCGTCCTTTTTGTCTTCGAACCGCAATTCGTTGAACCCTTCGCCCCCTTTCGTGCTGTTGGTCTTGATCCAACTCTTGGAATGGTGCTCCGGCAAAGGATAGGCCGGCATCTGCTCGGCGTTGTACACCAGTCCCGTGATCAGCGGCCGGTCGAGGTCCCCCTCCAGATACGTCACCACCACTTCCTGGCCGATGCGCGGCACAAACATGCTGCCCCACCCCTTGCCTGCCGCGCTTTGCATCGTGCGGATGAAGCAGGAACTTTTGTCGTCCTTCTTTCCCTCGCGGTCCCAGTGGAATTGCACCTTGACCCGGCCATATTTGTCGGTGTAAATCTCCTCCCCCGGCGGACCGACGACCACCGCCGTCTGCGCGCCATGCAGTTTTGGCTTGGGGGTGGTGCGGGGGGGCCGATATGTCACCGAATCCGGAATGCAAGTGAAGGTATTGCGATACGAACCGACCTCCCCTCCGTCGCCGTTGGACACGTACGTGGCCCCCGCATCGGCCAAATGCCGGACCGTCAAAAGCACAAAGGACTTTCCTTCTTCCGATTTGTTGACGTGCTTCTTGATCTTGAATTTGCCGCCGGGTGAAAACGAGCGGCAATGACTGGCCCCGCGCGCCAGATCGTAGAGCACTTCTTCCTGCTCGATCCGCAGCTTGATATCGTCGTCGCCCTCGCTCCGTTTTTCGTATTCTCCCGGGAAGTCGTAGAACTCCAATTTCTCGCTGCCGCTGAACGTCTTGCTGCTGGCGGCGCTGGCCATCAACGACGTGCTGGGCGTCTCAAAGTTGTAGTCCGTTTGGGACCACTTGCCGCTGCGGAATTCGTGCACGTGCTCCCATTCATACAGATGATCGAAAAGCTCCGGCGCGCTGAGATTGCCCCGCATCTCGACTTCCGCCTCCGCGCAATCCTTGTACGCTCCCTTTTGATCCAAAAGCACCAGGGTATGCTGCCCTTGCTCGTGCTTGAAGAAGTAGCTGATCCCCTCGTGCTCCATGAGTCGCGATACGAACTGAAAGTCGCTCTCGCGGTACTGCACGCAATACTCCCACGGCTGATGTTGGCCGCGAATCTCGGCCGTGCTGAACTGGTTGAATCCCAGATCGCCGAATACCTGCTTCACAATCTCCGGCACGGACTTGTTTTGAAAGATGCGACAGTCGGAGGTCCGAGTCAAAAACCAGAGCCAAGGTACGACCGTCGCTTTATACATGCTCAGCCGATCCCCCTTGCCACAGTTGGCGAATCGGCAGACGAATCCATGAAAGTGTCGCGGCGAACCGTCCGCATATTCGATCGAAAAATGAACCGGTTTGCCGACGATGTCTTTTGCCGATAGATCGTCTCGGGTCGACAGCATGTCCAACTCGAAGCGGAAAAGCTGCGACATGCCCTCCTGGCCGTCAAACGAGCGCAGCAGCAGAACGTCCTTGCCAAACGGCGTTTCCAGCGACAGGCGGCGGTGCGCTTGGGTATAGGTAGACACGGCGAGACTCCTTGGAAGCGGGAACCCGCTCTCGGCCGGCCGTAAGGGCAGGCGACTCAGACGGGGTCGCTACTCCTTCCAAGCGCCGCGCCGCCGGGTATGTTACGCCCGGCAGAGAGGCCAAGCGGCAGAATTGAACGCGTAACCGGGGTTTACCGGGATCGGTAGCGGTCGCGCGAAAAGAGGCGCCGTCGGCTGGTATCGGCAGCCACGGCGTCGTCGGGGGCTACATGGTAACCGACCAATTCCACGGTACCGCGGCGGATCGGGGCCCCGTTTGCATCCAGCTCCTTCGTGCTCCGCGAGACGACACCCCCCGGCACTTCGGCCGAAGTCACGTCGAGCGAGTGGATTGTCCCGGCGGATGTTTTTTGCACCCCCCGCTCGAGGTTCACTAGCTTGATCTCTCCCGCGATGCGGTGCGGCATGTCGACGGCGACCACCTCGACGGTGGACTCGTCAATGGGCCGCGGACGCTCCTCGTCGCTCGTCTTGCTTTTTCGCAGCAATACCGAGTGCGGCGCTCCCTCGGAAACGTATTCTGTCGCGACGGTTGACTGCCTCAGGTCGGAAAAAGAGACCTCCCGAATCAGGCAGCGTATGTCCCGCCCGCCGATGGTCAGGCTCCCTTCCCCCAGCGACTTCGTCGACACTTGTTGGCCGGGCCTCTCGCCGAGAAAGCCGCGCACGATGGTCTGCGGTTCGGAGCGAAACCGGCGGCCATTGGTTTCCACCGTCACCTCGACCTTCAAGGTCACCTGGGTCGGCGTCACCTTGACGACGGTGGTGCGGGTCTCCGTCGTCGACACCGATGCCACATTGCCCAGCGAATCGAGCGATTCCGTGGTGGAGCGGACCAGCTTCCAGGAACCCGACGAAAAGCGTCCCCATAGATCCAATCGTCGATTCGGCGCTGGCTCGTCACCCCCGCCAAGCGCGCTGCTTCCCGGCCACAGGACCAGGGTGGAAAATGCGGCGATCCCGAGGGTAAGCGACGACGCAACCTGTCTTGCGCGCTTGGAAGGCAAGCGGCGTCCGATTATGCTGGCAAAAACCGGGCACGCAGAGCGGCGCCAAAGTGTGGGTATCATGGCTTGGCTTTCACTGGCGGGAGGCCATCCTGGACCAAGCGGGCGGGGGTCCGCGACTCCTCGCGGTTCAGTCGCTAACGACTGCTAGCATCGCAGTATAGCGAAATCCACTCGATTTCTACCAGGGGGGGTCTGCCGGAGCGGCCAGGTTCCCGGCCGACCGCAACCCGTCTCAACGGGGCGAAGGAGCCGTGAAAACGCGAGGAATCTTTGCCATCGGCGCCGACACAAAACAGACCATCGACCGGTCCGCCAGCGTTAACGGTTCGGCCGCGGCCAAAAGCGGACCGTCAAAGTCCGGAAAAATATCCGCCGGGCTGGCCGCCGCGGTATCGATGAATCGTCGCCACAGAATGGAACGGGCAAGCATTGGAACCTGGAACTCTCGCGGCAAGATTCCAGCATGCATGAACAGCAGCACGTGCCGGCTGACCCCCTGCGGATCCTCGCTCCCCTGCGGCGCGCCAAACACGCATACCAGGCTTCCATCCGGGTTGCTCCAGTCGACCTCCTGCCCTTCCGCGGTAAACCAACTGACATCCGGCAAGGCGCCAGGCAACAGCGGCTGACCCTTGAGGAAGTCGATCCGCCGCACCGCCGGGTTGGCCCTGCGAAACTCGATCAGGCAGCGCGTGAAGCGGACCAGTTCTTGGTTCTTCTCGAGCAGCTTCCAATTGAACCAGGAGATATTGTTGTCCTGGCAGTAGGCGTTGTTGTTGCCCCGCTGGGTCCGGCGACACTCGTCTCCGTAGAGCACCATTGGCACCCCCTGGCTGAGCAGCAGGGTGGCCAGGAAGTTCTTGATCTGCCGCAGGCGGATGGCCTCAACGGCGCGTCGCCGGGTTGGACCTTCGACTCCGTAGTTGGCGCTCAGGTTGTTGTTGTCGCCGTCCCGGTTGCCCTCGTGGTTGTCCTCGTTGTGTTTGACGCTGTAGGTCACCAGGTCATTCAGGGTAAAGCCATCGTGCGAGGTGATGAAGTTGATGCTGTGGTATGGCTGGCGTCCGCCGGGCTGGTAAAGGTCGCTGGATCCCGCCAGCCGCGTGGCCAGATGTCCCGTTTGGCCGACGTCGCCGCGCCAATAGCGGCGAATATCGTCTCGGTACCGCCCGTTCCATTCCGCCCACCGCATGTTGGCGAACGATCCCACCTGGTAGGCGCCCGCCGCGTCCCAAGCCTCGGCGATGATCTTCGTATCGGCCAGGAGCGGATCCTCGGCAATCAGTTCCACCAGCGGCGGATTCGGCAACAACTCCCCCTGTCGGTCGCGGCTGAGGATCGACGCCAGATCGAACCGGAATCCGTCAATGTGATAATTGTGGACCCAGTGTCGCAGGCACAAGAAAATCATCTCGCGCACGACGGGGTGGTTGCCGTTGATGGTGTTGCCGCAGCCCGAGTAGTTGCGATAGAAGCTGCCGCCGTTGCCCAGCATGTAATAGACGCGGTTCTCCAATCCCTTGAAGCTCAGCGTGGGTCCGCGCTCGTTTCCTTCCGCGGTATGGTTGAAAACCACGTCCAGAATCACTTCGATGCCCGCCTGGTGTAGGGCACGCACCATTTCCTTGAACTCATTTACTTGAGCGCCCGGCACGCTGCTCGACGCATAACCGCGGTGCGGCGCGAAAAACGCCAAGGGGTCGTAGCCCCAATAGTTTGGGCGGTCGAGCTTATGCCCCCACGGACTCTCGGTAGGGAACTCATGCACCGGCATCAATTCGACGGCGGTCACGCCGAGCGACTTGAGGTACGGAATCTTCTCGATCACTCCCAAGTACGTTCCCGGGTGATTACAGCCGCTCGAATGGTCCCGCGTGAAGCCGCGAACGTGCATCTCGTAGATGATCGTCTCCGACAAATTGCGCTTGAGATGGCGGTCTCCTTGCCAGTCGAACAAATCGTCCACCACCACGCATTTCGGGGGATAGACTTCGCCTCCCTCCGAGGGCAGGAACCGGCCGGCCAAAGCGCGCGCATAAGGATCGATCAATCGCGCGTTGCCGTTGAAGCGATCGCCGTGCTCGGGATCGAATGGACCTTCCGCCTGAAAGTGGTAGAGCTGGCCCGTGCCGACTCCGGGGACAAAGGTGCTCCAGATGTCGCCCCAGCGATCGGTCTCGCGGTCGAAGTGGATGACCTCCGACGGCTCGCGATCGTCGACCGAGTTGTACAGCAACACGCGCATCGCCGTAGCGGAACGGCTGAATACGACGAACTGCACGCCGCCATCGTGAAGGATGGCGCCATAGGGAAGGGCCTGCGAAAACTGTAACGCGGATTGGTGTTGATCCAACTTTTTCAGCATGGTTCCGTCCAAAGCGCCTTGAGGAGTACTCTCAAAAATAGCACTCGCCACCGATCGACGCGAACCGCGCGGAGGACGATTCCTCGACTTTTTCACGGATTTTTCGCGGGTCGCGCCGCCTGCGAAAGGCGGAACGGCTGCCCGCACTGTTACGATTTCGGTCCCAATCCGGGGCAACGTACGACAGTTGCGCAAAATCGGCTGGCCGCGGCGGGCCTATGCAGATTCTGTGCCTGGTCGATGGGGGGTGGGACCGCGCGGGCCGACCTCAGCAATCGATACGCAATCAGGGGAAGGACTTATTTCAGTTCCTGGTGGAATTTTTGATGGCAAGTTTCGCAGCTTTTGGAAACTCGGGCGAAGGCGGTGTTGACTTTTGCGGCATCGCCGCCGCGAATGGCGGCACTGAGCGCGGCGGAGGAGTCGCGAAATTCGGCGCTGTAGGAATACCAATCCTTCAGGTCCGCTTTGTCCTTCACCTCGTGGGTGTCGAGCAGGGTCGCCTGCGCGATTGCCGCGAGGGTGGTGGCCTGGGGCGCGGTGGTTTTGGCTTGCGACTTGAGTCGGGCGCCTTTGAGGTTCCGCTTGAGGGCGGTATCGATGACCGAAACCTGCTTCATGAGTTGGCCCATCGAGGCGACTTTTCGCCATGTCTGTGGCTGGCTATTGGGGAGCGGATCGAGACGGTGGGTTTCAAATTGTTTGCGGGCGGATTGGGCGGATTTTTGGTCGGCGGATTTGGCTAATTCCTGGGCGTCGACGATCAGGGCGGAGGCCGATCGTTTGAAGGGGTTGTCTTCGTCGTGCAGGGCGAGGGTCAGGAGTAGGACGGCAAGCGTGTGGCCGTCTTTTTTGACGCGGGCAAGTTGGGCTTCGTCGAATTCAGCCGAGGCGAGGGCTTCGTCGATGCGTTTGAGGTAATAGTCGACCTGATCGGTCAGGTCGGCCAAGGGGGCAAAGGTGGAAACGAGGGGCGGTGCGGGGGGAGCGTCGGATGTTTCATCCGCCTGGGAGGCGAAGAACGCACCCAAGGAGAAGGCTAACGCGGCAGCGGGAAGGATCAGCCATTTCATGTGTGAAAACCCTAATGGATGGCGGAAAGCTGGTGGCAAGGAAACGATTATGGTGCGGCGGGCAGGGGTCAAAGTCAAGCGGTGGAACGAGGGGAGAACGAAGGGTTCGAGGAGTACTTAGGGCGAGGGCAAGAGGTGGGGGCGCGGGTTGCGAGGGGCAAAACTGCGGAAAATGGGTTGTGCGCGTTTTTTTTCGCGGTGAAATCGTGGTTTGGCGCAAGGGGTTGGGGCGCAAGGGAGTTGCGGAAGGGTCGGGGTTTGTCGAGGTACAGAATGTGCGCTTTTTGGGAGGCAACAACGCGCGATGACCTGTTTGCGCGATTGGGTGGTGAAGTGGGTGTGGATTTGTCGTAAGTCTGAATTGAACCGCGGGGATGTAGGGACGCGGAGAGGCACAGGGGAAAAGGTTTTGGGGTGGGCATGGCAGCGCGCAGGGGAAGCGGGGCCTGGGGGCGGCTTTTTTGAAGGGGTTTGGATTGGGGTTTCTGTGGGCGAGCCTTGCGGCTCGACCACAGGCACCCCTTCGCCTTTGGAGCGGGGCCGCCGGGGGCGGCTTTTTTTTTGGGTTTGAGGATCTTGTTTTCTGGGGGCAAGCCTTTCGGCTTGACCCCAGGCACCCATCCTTACGTTGGGCAGTTGGTGTTACCGTTTGTCTAGAATCGTTCAGTGTACAGGATTACATATCGGGTGGTTCAGAATCAAGCGCAAGGGGCCTGAAGGGGGGACAGAAGCCGGCTGAAGACCGGCTGGGTTTTTGGTGGGGGGAGGGTTGGGGGTGTGGTGGCTCGGACCACCCGCTGAAGCGGGTGTCTGACGGGGGAGCTGACTGAAGTCAGCAGATCGGCAGGAGGGCAGGAGGACAGTGGGGGCAGTGGTCTGGACGACGCAGGGAGGCCAATGGGTGTTACGATCTATAACCCCAAGGGTATGAAGGCCAAGCATCCGATTACGATTCTGGACGCGAGGGCTTTGGGGCTGTATTCGGTTGACTCGTTTCAAACGGCTCGCATACCGTTCGAGTCGTTGATCGCACGGCCTGATGTGGAAAGCACTAGCGTTACTGAGGCTACGCATGAGGGCCGGCCGTGCCAGAAGGTGACGTATCGGCGAAAAGATGGCTGCAATGTGGAGGTGTGGATCGACACGGACAGAGGCCCAAGCGTATTGCGATCGATTACCGAGTGTGTTAGCAAGGTAGCTACTGTGTCCGAAGAGATCGTTTCCCATGTGGAGCAACATGAGCCGTCTGGGTATTGGTTTCCAACAAGAATCCAGTATTGGTATCGCACCAATGGGAAGGTAACGGGTACTGAGGATTTGTCGATCAAAGTCGTATCCATGGGAACGTCCCTTCCTCCAGAAACGTTTACGTTCGCGGGATTGGGCGTGGAACCGGGGCGGGAGGTCGGTCCGGTAGGTTTTGAAAATCCGCTGCAACGCCTGTGGACAGGAGAAAAGCTGGTTTATTACGACGGTTCGCCGATTGAACCGATGGAACGGTCGAGTTGGTGGGTGTGGGTCGTTGGCATCGGAGCGGTGGTTGTGGGGGCGGTGGTGTTGCTGGCCTGGTATCGAGGACGCATCCGGAGCGTGTGACGGTTGGTATGGGCGACGCGCGTTGACGTGGGTTGAATTCTGATCGTCAGGAGAAGGTTGGGTCGCCCTTACAGGGCTTTCTGGCTATTTGCGAATGTGGACCCAGGGCGGTGCCCTGGGCTTTCGTCTTATGCCCCTTTGGGGCGAGGATGGTTAGCGAGGGGCGGGGATTGTTGGAGGGCGCGGGGATTGTTGGAGGGTGCGGGGATTGTTGGAGGGCGCGGGAGATGTCCTACCGGGTAGTGCGTCGTGCGGTTACGCTGGTTGAGCTGTTGGTCGTCATCAGCATCATTGGCCTGTTGATGGCGGTGTTGTTGCCGGCGGTGCAGGGGGCACGGGAGGCTGCGCGGAGGGTGGGATGCCGGAGTAATCTGCGGCAGGTGGCGCTCGCGGTGCGGGGGCATCATGACGCGCGGCGGTTGTTTCCTACGGGGCATTTTATTATTCAGGGGGGAGTCGGGCCGGATTCGCGGGCTTGGAGTTGGCTAGCGAGAATCTTGCCGTACATGGAAGAGAAGGCGTTGTACGAGGAGGGGCGGGTGGGGCGGGCGACTTTGCGGCAGAGTACGATCGTGGGGCGGCAGGTGGCGTTGTTTCTTTGTCCCAGCGACGGGTACAGCAACGCTGGGCCGCGGTGGGACGCGGGGAACCTGAGCGGGGACGTGCGGAATTTGCCTGCGCCGAGCATTGGGGCGGTCGGGCAAACGAATTATCAGGGGTGCAGCGGATCGAACTGGGGGGCGGATGGGTCGCAGTTGTTGGACGATATTGGGACCGACTGGCCGAATCAGTCGCCCGATCGGTCGCTCAAGGGGCGGGATGCTTGGGATGGGATGGATCACGGGGATGGGGTGATGTGGCGGAGCGATTATTTGCGGCCGCGCTCGCTGCGGCATGTGAAGGATGGGACGAGCAAGACGTTTTTGGCGGGGGAGGCGCTGCCGGAAAAAAACCGGTACGTGGGGTGGGCGTATGCGAACAACGCGTATGCGACGTGTGCGATTCCGCCGAACGTGGTTCCGGTGGAGGGGCGGAGCTATTCGCCCAGTTGGTGGCCGAACGTGAACGGGTTTCGGAGTTCGCACCGGGGGGGGCTGTATTTTGCGCGGGTGGATGGGAGCGTGGATTGGGTGGAGG
>JALHPA010000035.1 GCA_022842745.1 Pirellulales bacterium | reverse complement strand
GAAAGCACTCGAAACGGACCCGATGGCCCGCACTCTGGCAACCCGGCCGTGCGAGCGCGCAAAGGAGAGAGCGAGATTCTCGCCTGGGCGGCCGAAAGGAAGGACGGCGGACGCGGATTCGGCTACACCGGCGGGCATTTTCACCGCAATTGGGGGAACGCCGACAACCGCAAGCTGTTCTTGAACGCCCTGTTGTGGGTCGCCAAGGCGGAGATTCCCGAGGGGGGCGTGTCGAGCCAGGTGACGACCGAGGAATTGGCCGCCAATCTGGACCCCAAGGGGAAATGATTTCCGGTTGGTTTTTCCAACTTTGTTTTCCCTGCCCAAGATTTCTGCACCCCTGGTGATTGACCCCGATGCGCCTGCGCTTGTCTCGCCGTGAATTGTTGACCCACTCAGGAGCCGTTGCGATGGGAATGTCTGTGCTTGGCGGCGGGGAACGTATGGCGCTCGCGGCCGATGTTGGGGGGGCCGGCGCGGGCAGCCGGTCGCCGGGAAATGTGCCTGCGCCTTTCGCCGCGCCGGTGGCGGGCCGGCCAGCGAACGAACCGTTCGGCTACTGCTTGAACATGAGCACGGTCCGGGGGCACAAGCTGCCGATCACCGCCGAGGTCGATTTGGCCGCGGACGCCGGCTACACGGCGATCGAGCCGTGGATGGGAAAGCTGGATGAATACGTCAAGGGGGGCGGATCGCTCAAAGACCTGGGCAAGCGGATTCGCGACCGTGGATTGACGGTGGAAAGCGCGATCGGATTCGCCGAGTGGATCGTGGACGACGACGCGCGGCGGGCCAAAGGTTTGGAGCAGGCCAAGCGAGACATGGACACGCTGGCGCAAATCGGCGGCAAGCGGATCGCGGCCCCGCCGGCCGGCGCGACCGACCAGACCGACCTGAACCTGTTCCGAGCGGCCGAGCGGTATCGGGCGCTGTTGGAATTGGGCGTAAAAATGGGAGTCATTCCGGAGGTCGAGGTCTGGGGCTTCTCTAAGTCGCTCAGCCGGTTGGGGGAGACGACGTTCGTGGCGATCGAGAGCGGGCACGCAAGCGCCTGCATTCTTCCGGACGTGTACCACGTGTACAAAGGGGGTTCGGATTTCGCGGGCTTGGGCCTGCTGAGCGGCCCAGCCGTGCAGGTGCTGCACGTCAACGATTATCCGGCCGATCCGCCGCGGGCGACGATCACCGACGCCCACCGGGTCTATCCGGGAGACGGCGTGGCGCCCCTGACCGCGATCTACCGGATGATGCACGCCGCCGGTTTTCGCGGCTACCTCTCGCTGGAGCTGTTCAATCCGGAGTACTGGAAGCAAGACGCCTTAACGGTCGCAAAAACCGGATTAGCCAAGACCCGCGAATCGGTTCAGAAGGCGTTCAGCTAAGCTGAGTCATCCCGAGTCGGCCTTAGACCGAACACCCGACCACGCCTAGTTACCCAAGCACTCCGGGGATGATTTTCGCCCGGTTGGCGACCCCAGTGAGCCGTTCCGGGCGGCCGCTGACCGCGAACGACAGCCGCTCGTGGTCCAGCCCCAGGGCGGTGAGAATCGTGGCGTGCAAGTCGCGGAATTGAATCGGCGCATCGACCGCCATCAGGCCAATTTCGTCGGTGGCCCCAATTCGCGTTCCCGGCCGCACCCCTCCTCCCGCCAGCCAGATCGTAAATCCGGCCGCGTTGTGCTGGCGGCCGTTGTCTCCCTGCATCATCGGGGTACGTCCAAATTCCGACGCCCAGACGACCAGGGTCGAATCCAACAAGCCGCGGCGCTTCAGATCGCCCAGCAAAGCCGCGATCGGACGGTCGGTCCAGCGCGCTCGCGGTACGTGATTCTCTTTCAACTTGCCGTGCGCGTCCCAGCCGTCCTTGTCGGGCATGTCGTAAATCTGCACGAATCGCACCCCCCGCTCGACCAGCCGGCGAGCGAGCAGGCATTTGCGGCCAAAACCGGCCAGGCGGGCCTCGCTTTCGTCGATCGCGTATTCGCTGTGGGTCTGGCTCGTTTCGCGGGAAAAGTCCCCCACCTCCAGCGCCGCGGACTGCATCCGATAGGAGAGCTCGTAGGCGGCGATCCGCGCTTCCAGGTCGGAAACGTCGCTGCGTTGGTTGCGATGGATCAGATTCAATTCGCGCAGCAAGTCCAACGATTGCCGCTGCCCGGCCGCGAATTCGCCCGGGGGGATCAAATCGAGCACCGGCGCCCCGGCGTCGCGCAGACGCGTGGGCTGGAACGCCGCGGGTAAAAAACCGTTCGAATAGTTGGCCGCCCCTCCCAACGGGCCGGCATGGAACAACGCCACGTACCCCGGCAGATCGTTGTTTTCGCTCCCCAAGCCATACGTAACCCAGGAACCAACGCTGGCCTTGCCCGGTCGGACGTCGCCGGTGTGCAACTGATAACTGGCGGGGGCGTGGTTGTTGGAGTCCGCCTGGAGGGAATGGATGAAGCACAAATCGTCGACATGTTTGGCGACGTGGGGCCAAAGTTCGCTCACCCACAGGCCCGATTGGCCGTGCTGGGCGAATTGGAACGGGCTGGCCATCAGCTCATCCTTGCAGCCGTGGAAGACGTTGGCGTGCTTGGTGGCCTCGACCGCCTTGCGAATTTCGGTCGGAACAGGCTTGCCGTTGAGCTTCTGCAGCGTGGGCTTATAGTCGAACGAATCGACGTGCGACGGACCCCCGACCAGGAAGAGAAAGATCACGGACTTGGCCGTGGGGGCGAAATGCGGTGGGCGCGCCGCAAACGGGTTCAGCGGATCGATGTCCACCGCCGCGCCGGTCGCGGCGCGCGCGGATTGATCGAGCGCATGGAACGCCAAAGCGCCGAAACCCGCGCCGCTTTGCACCAGAAAATCCCGCCGGGAGAGAAAACACATGGTATTCCGGCCCGAGGATGGTTAGATTTGAAGTTCGGCCACCGATGACTGCGATTCTCCCATTATCCCACTCCCGAGATCTTTCGCAATGCAGACGGCAGTGCGAGAGCGACGGCGACAGGCGCTTTGCGCCGCCACTTTTTGGCGGTTGCTCCATGGCGCGGCGCGGTATCGCGTGGCACTGCAGTGCGTGGCGCTGAATTGCATAGCGCTTTGGCTGTTGCTTCCAGCCGGGATGATCTGCCTCGGCGCCGGCGCCGCGAAGGCCGACGAGCCCAGCGCGGACCCAGCCGAGCCGGTACTTGCCAAAAAGGACGCCGGCGGCAAGCTTTCTGTCACCGCCGAACAAGCGCGGGCACTGTTAAAAGTCCGCTGTCTTACGTGCCACGGGCCGGAGCAACAAGAAGGCAATTTCCGCCTCGACACCCGCGAAGGGATTTTGCGAGGAGGGGACCAGGGGCCGGCGGTAGCGCCCGGGGCCCCTGCCAAGAGCTTGCTCATCAAGGCCATTCGGCACGCCGATGAGTCGCTGACGATGCCGCCGAAAGAGAAGCTCTCGGCGGCCGAAATTGCCCTCTTGGAAGAGTGGATCCGCGTCGGCGCGCCGTTCCCCACGCCTGCGCCCGCGCGCGGCGAGGCCGCCGCGCCTGAACCGGCCGAGCGGATCGGAGACGCCTGGCACGATACGCGCAATCCGATCGTGCGGATCTTCGGGGGGGAGCGATTGGACCTGTGGTCGTTGCGTCCGGTGAAACGGCCGCAGCCGCCCGAGGTATCCGATCCGCGCTGGTCCCAATCGCCGATCGACCGATTCGTCGCCGCTGGCGGCAAGGGGGGGGCATTGCCGGCGGAGGCCGACCGGCGGACATTGGCCCGCCGGGTGGCTTACGACCTGACCGGCCTGCCGTTGCCCCCGCCCATAATGGCGCGGTTTGTGGCCGATCCGCGGGAGGATGCCTACGAGCGGCTGGTCGACGAGTTGCTCGCGTCGCCGCGATACGGCGAACACATGGCGCGAATGTGGCTGGACGTCGTCCGGTACAGCGACAGCAACGGTTTTGACTGGGATGAATTCCGCCCTCAGGCCTGGCGGTATCGGGACTATGTCATTCGCTCGTTCAACGCCGATAAGCCATTCGACCGTTTTCTGCGCGAGCAGTTGGCGGGAGACGAGCTTCTGAGCGGTCCGCCGCGGAACGCCGAGGAGCAGGACGCGCTCATCGCCACCGGCTATCTCAGAATGGGTCCGCAAGACAACGCGGCCGGGCTGTTCGACGAACAGGCTCGCGCGCGTGCGGAGTTGATGGCGGACCTGGTGGAAACGACCGCCAGCGCGATGTTGGGGCTGTCGTTCTCTTGCTGCCGTTGCCACGACCACAAATACGATCCCCTATCGCAAGCGGACCATTTCCGAATGCGGGCATTCTTTGAGGGAGTGAAGTATGGCGACGACCTGCCCTTGAATCTGGCGGCGGAACAGGACGCGATTCGATCGCACAATGCCGGGTTGGATTCCCAGATCAATAACCTGCGCGAGCGGAAGGACGGGGTGATGTCGCCGACGCGCGCGCGGCTCCGCGGCGAACGGATCGCCAGGCTTTCGCCCGAGGAACAAGCCAAATTGAAGGTTGAAACCGCTTCTTCGACCGACGAGGACAAGCGGCGGATCGCCGAGATCGAGGCCAGGATCGAAATCAAGGACGAGGACCTGAAGTCCGCTCTGCCGGCGGAGGACCAAGCGGCGGTCGAGCACCTGGACCGCCAGATCAAGGAATTGGAAAGCTCCCGAAAGCGGTTCGATCTGGGGCTGTTGATGTCGGATTCTCCCGATCCGCCCTCTTCCACGCACGTGCTGTATCAGGGGGATTACCGCGCCCCGCGAGAGGCGGTGGTTCCAGGTTACTTGTCGGCGCTCGATCCCAATCCCGCCGCGATCGCGCGCGGTCCCAATCCCCAAACCCAGGGCCGCCGGTTGACGTTGGCCCACTGGATCGCCTCGGCGGACAATCCGCTCACCGCGCGGGTGATCGTGAACCGGATTTGGCAGGGCCATTTCGGCGAGGGACTGGTGGCCAGCCCGAACGATTTCGGTCTGGCGGGTGAACGACCAAGCCATCCCGCGTTGTTGGACTGGTTGGCGGCGGAATTCGTGTCGGACGGCTGGTCGATCAAGCGGCTGCAACGCCGGATCGTGTTAAGTGCTATGTACCGCCAACAGCCAGATTTGGAAGCGTCAAAAGCGGCAATATCGCAAGCGGCAGTGTCGCAAGCGGCAGCCTCGGAGCCACCAGCGGCCAGGTCGCCAGCGTCTGTCGCCGCAACGGAGGCGCTCACGTCCGTCGAGACAACGGAGAACGGATCGGCGGCGGAATCGAAGGCCACCCCAAGACCGGCCGACTTTTGGCGCCGCCGCCGTCTGACGGCGGAGCAATTGCGGGACTCGCTGCTCGTGGTTTCCGGGCTACTGACCTCCAAGGCGGAGGGGGCGCCGATCTGGCCGGAACTGCCAGACGACATTTTGCAGGCCAATCCGGCGTTCCTCGACGATAACGCCGAAAAAACCAAGGGTTGGTATCCCTCTCCCGCCGAACAGCAGCATGCCAGGAGCATTTTTTTGATTCAGAAACGGACCGTGCGGGTGCCATTAATGGAGACCTTCGACCTGCCAGAGAACGTCGTCTCCTGTGCCCGACGAAACGTCTCCACGGTCGCGCCGCAGGCACTCACCCTGCTCAATTCGCCGCTGGCGACCGAGGCGGCGAAGGCGTTTGCCGCCCGCGTGATCAACGAAGCCGGCCCGGAAACTTCGGCCCAGGTCGAGCGCGCGTTCGTCCTGGCCCTCGGGCGGGCGCCTGCCGCCGGCGAGCGGGAGAGCTGCAAGCGGCTGGTCGAGAACCGGAGCCTGCCGGAATTGTGCCGGGTATTGTTCAATTTGAACGAGTTTTTGTACTTGGACTAGCGACCGGCGGCAGGCGTTTCCAGACTTTGGGGGGGCGGAGGCGACGTGGGGCTTTTTCGCTTCTGCATCTCGCACTGGCATCTGGCGGGGAGTAAGATAGCCACGTCCGGGGGTGCGAATTGGGAGTTCGAGGTGTTATCTGTCGCTAACGACGCTTCGCGTCAATCGGCGGCGCATTGAGAACTTTCGCCAGAGTCGGCTGCGGTCGCTTCTGGCCTGGGCATCCAGTCGGTGAATTGTCCTGTGCATTGTGATCCCGTCATAGTTTCCGGGGAACCAAAACCATGAGTCGAAGCAGCAGCTCCACGCGGCGCGAGTTTCTCAAGACGGCCGGCGCTTCGGTCGCCATTCCGTACATCATTACCTCAGCGGCCCTGGGCAATGCCGATCGACCGGCCGCCAGCGACCGGATCGTGATGGGAGGCATCGGCGTCGGGAACATGGGTTCCGGCGACCAGGGGGCATTTCTGGGCCGCGGCGACGTGCAATACGTTGCCGTCTGCGACGTGCGCAAGGGAGTTCGCGAAGCCGCCAAGGGGCGGGCGGACAAGCACTATCAGAACAGCGATTGCCGGGAGTACAACGACTTCCGCGAGCTGCTCGCTCGGGACGACATCGACGCGGTCCACGTCGCCACGCCGGACCACTGGCACGCGATCATGGTCATTGACGCCTGCCGCCAGGGGAAAGACGTCTACTGCCAGAAACCGGAGACGCGCACCTTGCGGGAAGGCCCGCTGATGGTCGCCGCCGCTCGGCGTTACGCGCGGGTCGTTTCCGGCGGCAGCCAACGGGTGCTGGAAGACTATCGCGGCATCGTCGACAAGTGCTGGAGCGGTTCGCTCGGTCCGATCAAGTCGATCAACGTCAACGTGGGACCGCTGTCGCAGATTTGCAACCTTCCCGCGGAGCCGACGCCGGCGGACATCGATTGGGACATGTGGCTTGGCCCGGCCCCCTGGGCGCCTTACAACAAGGCCCGCTGCGACGGCAACTTCGGCACGGGTGGGGGGAGCTGGCGGTCGTACGTCGACTATTCTGGGGGTGGAATGACGGACTGGGGGGCGCACCATTTCGGCGGCGCGACCTTCGCCGTCGACGTGCGGGAAATGCAGCCGGTCGAAGTGCAGTACCACGATGACAAGGAGGGGAAATACGTCACCTTGCACTACCCGAACGGGATCGTGATCTCGCATAACCGGCCCAAGTTTGAAAACTTGCAGGTGGAAGGGACGCCCGGCGAAACGCGAGCTCCCAAGCCGGTCCCGTCGTACAAGGGACAAGGCGGAATCTACGGCGATTTCATCGAGTGCGTAAAGACTCGCGAAAAGCCGTTCCGGGATATCGAATTGGCCGTCAATACGATCGCGGTTAGCCACCTGGCCATCATCGCCTACCAATTGCAGCGGTCCCTGAAGTGGGATTCCGCGACCCAGCAGTTCCCCGGCGACGCCGAGGCCAATCGCCTGCTCGATCGGACCCGCCGCGAGCCGTGGCAGGTCTGAGGCTGTCCCCTTCCTCCGCAAAATCACGAAAAACTCTTAGTTAAGGATCATTCCCATGTTGGACCAGGCGTTTGAAGCGTTAAAGACGTATAACTGGGGCGCCGACGTAAAGGCCCTCGATCCGATTTCCGAGGCGGTCGTAAAGACGCACGGAGATGAGAAGGGGCGTCTGGATTTGGAGAACCGGCTGGCCGCCGTGCTCACCAGCGGCGCCTCGCGGGATGCCAAGGACTATGTCTGCCGGCAATTGGTGGTGGCAGGCAGCAAGGCGTCGGTTCCGACGCTGGCGGGGTTGCTTTCCGATAAGGAGCTTTCCCATATGGCGCGGTATGCGCTTGAGCGGAACCAGGCCGCCGAAGCCGGCCAGGCGCTGCGGGATGCTCTGCCAAAGGCATCGGGAGCGATCAAGATCGGCGTGATATCCTCGCTGGGCGTGCGGAAGGACGCCGAAAGCGTGTCCGCCTTGGGAAAACTGTTGGGCGATTCCGATGCGGCGGTCGCTCGCGCCGCGGCGCACGCTTTGGGAGATATTCGCACACCCGAGGCGGCCAAGGCCCTGTCCGAAGCCAAGCCCGCCGCTGAGGCGAAGCTGGCGGTGGCCGACGCCCGGTTGGCGTGTGCGGAATCGATGCTTGCGCACGGCAAGAAGGCCGAGGCGCTAGCGGTTTACAAGTCCCTGTCGGGGCAGGACCAGCCGAAGCAGGTGCGCCTGGCCGCGACCCGCGGAATGCTGGCCGGGGCGTCGAAGTAAATTCAAAGCCTCCGAGTGGTCACATTGCGCAGCCGCGGCCGACTGGGCCGCGGCTGTGCAATCTTTTCGCGGCGGCGAGTCTCAGGCCCGCAGCAGCAGGGCGACGGGAAATTGGGCCAGCAGTTCGGCCACCGGCCGGGCCCCTCCCTCGACTTGTTGCCCGGTAAAGTGGTTCAGCCACCGACCCTCGGGGAGATCGAGCCAGGTGTCCTCCCATTGGCCGCCGAGCCGCAGGGGATACCGGGGAGCGAGGGAGATCGCGCCCCCCCCGCGCAGAAACGATATCGCGTGCTCCGCCTTGGGACCGCGAGCGGAAAGCGGAGCGTACTCGGCCCCGCCTCCCAGCCAGTGCGGATTCAGTCGGCGCGCGGCGAGGGTCTGTCGCAGGACCCATAGCTTGGTCAACCCCTCTCCGGCCCGTTCCTTGATTTGTTCGAGCGGCAGACGGTTCAACTCCGAGAGCAGCGACCGGCGCGTCTCGAAGTCCACCGGTCGCCGATTGTCCGGATCGACCAGGCTGTAGTCCCACAGTTCGGCGCCTTGGTAGATGTCGGGAACGCCAGGGCAGGTGAGTTTCAGCAGCAGCATGGTCAAGGAATTGATCCGTCCCGGCTCGATCAGCCGGGCGACGAATTCTTCCACCTGGGCGACGAATTCCCGATGGGCCAGCGCGTCCCGCGCGAAGCCCTCGACCGCTTGCTCGTATTTCTCGTTGGGTTCGGTCCAGGAGGTGTGCTCCTTGGCCTCGCGCGTGGCCTTGTGCAGGTATTGCACCATTCGGTCGGCGTCGATGGGCCAGGCCCCGACCAAAGTCTGGTAGAGCAGGTACTCGCAATTTCGGTCGGGCAGCCAGTCCCGGCGGAGCGGTTCGTTCAGGGCGCTCCACGTCCGCACGGCCTGGGACCACGGGCCGGGGATCTCGGAGAGCAACAGCAGCCGCGCGCGCACATCCTCGCTGCGCTTGGTATCGTGCGTCGTGCTGGCGAGCAACGAGTGGGGGCGGCGGGCGCGGGCTTCGAGATTGGCGGCGTGGAAGTCCTCAAGCGACAAACTCCAGTGGCCGGGTTCTCCCCCCACCTCGTTGAGCGCCAGCAACCGGTTGAAAACGTAAAACGACGTGTCCTCGACCCCCTTGGCCGTCACGGGACCGGTCTGCTGCTGGAACTGCATCAGCAACTCGGTCTCTTGGGGGCCGCGCAAGCGCAGCAACAGCAGTTCCTCCAACAGGTCGAACAGATCCGGCTCCAAGTCCGGCCGGTGGGTGCGGGCACAAGCTAACGCCTCTCCGATGACCTGCACGTCGGCCTCCGAGGGGGGGGCATCGGGACGAACGTAGGTGCGGTAGACCTTCAGGCAAGCGATCGTCTCGCGGACCACTCCGCTCAGTTCGCGCCGGGTGAAGTCGCGGAAGCGCCTCCGCTGCTCGCAGATGGTCCCCAACAGGCTCGCCAATCGGTTCAAATCGCTGGCGAACAGGCGTTTCTGCACGAGCAACTTCCTCTGCCGCACGATTTCGGCATAGTCGGTCGATTCGCCGGTGAATTCGGCATAGAACTCGGTCAACGGACTCTCCCCGGCCGGGTCCAAGAGCAGATGATCCACCCGATAGATGAAGTCGTAGCCAGTGGTTCCGGCCACGGGCCACGTGTCGGGGAGCGCTTCGCCCGGGGCGAGAATCTTTTCCGCGACGATCCAAGCCTCCGGCGCCGCCTCCCGCAGCCGGTGGAAGTACGCCTCCGGATCGAGCAACCCGTCCGGATGGTCGACCCGCAGGCCATGCACCAGCCCGTTGCGGACGAGGTCCAAGACCAGCTCGTGCGTCTCCCGAAAGACCCGTTCGTCCTCCACCCGCAAGCCCACGAGCAGGTTGACGTCGAAAAAACGACGATAGTCGAGTTCGTCGCGGGCCGTCCGCCAGTAGGCCAATCGGTAGTTCTGCCGTTCCAGCAGAACATCCAACTCGTCCGGCGAGGCGTTGATTTCGGCGACTACTTCGTCGATTGCCTGCTCCACCGACGGTTGCTCGCGGCACAGACGTTCCAGTTGGTTGTAAAGGATCTGCATGTCTCGATGTCGTCGGGCCACGCTGGCCCGCTCGCGATCGCTCGCCAGCGGCAGCCCGCCTAGCGCTTCGGCGATAAACGCCAACTCGTCGGACTCCGCACGCTCAGCCGCCGCGCCAAGCAGGCTGTCGATCGAGCGCGGGGCCACCGGAAAGCGGTGGCTGAAGTATTCGACGCAGAACCGCGGGCCGGACCTTGCCAGGCGAATCTCGCCCGCGTCGAGCGCTTTGCCGTAATGCACTGCCAGAACCGGCAACAGCACGGTATCGCGCAGTTTGATCTCCGGCGATTGCCAGTCGACGTCGAAAAACGCCGCATAGCGGCTGGCCTGGCCATTCTCCAGCACGTCCCACCACATGCGGTTGCCGTCCCCGGCGATGCTCATATGGTTGGGAACGATATCGAGCAATTGCCGCAGGCCGTGCCGGGCCAAGGCGTGGCAGAACAGGGTATGCGCCGCTGCCCCCCCCAGATCGTCGCTCACGCGATGATGGTCGATGACGTCGTAACCGTGGGTGCTGCCTGGGACCGCCTGCAAATACGGAGAGGCGTACAGGTGGCTAATTCCCAGGTCCGCCAGATACTCGGCGAGGGCCGCGGCCCGAACCAGATCGAAACCGCGGTGCAATTGCACGCGGTACGTAGCGATTGGGTCGGACGCGGCGTCTGGCATGCGAAACGAATCCTCGGATTC
>JALHPA010000034.1 GCA_022842745.1 Pirellulales bacterium | reverse complement strand
ATTGAGCCGTTCGCTCCACTCGCGCGGGCCGGAGGGCGTAACTTCGCGGACCAGATCGCGCCCTACCAGTCCGGGGCTATTGCGGGCTTTGGCGACCAGGCTGGCATTGTCCAGATCGGTTGAGGAGAGAACTCCCTTGAGCGCGCCGCGACTACGAATATGGCGGACGAGGGCGCGGGTATCGATGCCGGAGATGCCGATTACGCCGTGGCGAACCAGGTACTCGTGGAGGCTGGACTGCGACCGATAGTTGCTGGCCTGGCGGCTGTACTGGCGAACGGCGAAGCCGGCCAAACGCGGGCGATCGCTTTCCAGGTCTTCCTCGTTTACCCCGTAGTTGCCAATTTCGGGATAAGTCATGACCACGATCTGGCCGCGGTAGCTGGGGTCGGTGAGGATCTCCTGGTAGCCGGTCATGGAGGTATTGAAGCAGACTTCGCCGTCCACCTCGCCGGCGGCGCCGAACAGCGCGCCTGTAAAAACCGTTCCATCTTCCAAGGCAAGTTTTACCGGTTGGTCCATAGCGACTTCGATGTGAGTGGAAAATCGAGCGCGAGAGCGCTAAATGGAAGGCTGCGGAAAGCTAAGGGGAATGATTCGATTCGGCGCTTGGGCACCGTGCTGAGCGTTGGCAAGGGAGCGGCGAACTCGAACGCGGCAACACGATTCTGTCCGTTGTACCGTTGAAGTTTTCCTAATGATTCGAGGGGATGTGCTAAAGCGATTCGCAGAGGGGGTGAAAGTCGGCTGCTGGGGGTCGCGGCACTAAAGTCTGGTGGAACGGGCGTTCGATAGGGTTGGTACGGCTGTGGGTCTCCGAAAAGCGCGAGTTAACAATCGCGTCGATTGGACAGCCATCGGAGGGTTCTTGCCCCGGCGAGCTAGAACCCTCTATTTTTTTGCGCGGAGCGGATGCCGCGCCTCTTTTCCGGGCGGGAAGGCGCCTTTGCCGCGGCCCGAGGATCGTTCAGCGGGGGGCTGTTTGAGCGTCCCATCGGGGGATCGCTTCAATATAAGGGAAGAGTTCGGCCGCCGACAGCGGGCGAACGGTTTCCGCGACTTGGAAGCTAGGAATTCGGTGCATTTTGCGCCCCTTTCAGGTCCGTCCCAGGCCGCTACAATTCACGAGTCCGACAGAGACGTCCTTGGCATCTTGAATCCGCGTTCGGTGTTCGCGGCGGCTGAACAGGGCTGGCGAACCACCGAGGGCTGGCGGCACAAGGTAGTGCGCATCTGTCGGTGGACCGAGGTTTGCCGCACCCGAGGGGACCGGTATCGTGGACGCATCGCTGGCCAAAACGCCGCTGTTTTCCTGGCATGCGGCGCATGGCGGGCGAATGGTGGACTTTGCCGGTTGGGGAATGCCGGTGCAATACGGCTCGATCGTGGCCGAGCACCAGGGGGTGCGGACCGGGGTGGGCCTGTTCGACGTATCGCACATGGGGCGGCTGGCAATTTCTGGCCCGCTGGCCGGCAAGCTGCTGGAGACGACCCTGACTCGCGCAACCGCCGATCTGGGGAGCGGGCAGATCCGATATAGTTTGGTCACCAACGGCGCGGGGGGCATTCTGGATGACATTTTGGCGGGGCGGCTGCCGTCCGGGGGCGACGAATGGGACGAACTGGAGGGCGCTTCGCACCTGCTGGTGGTGAACGCCAGCAATCGAGAGAAAATTTTCCGTTGGCTCGAAGCGCAAGCGGCGGCTATTGAAAGGACCGCGGGTAGCGAGGTTCGGGTGATCGATCGGACGCTGGATTTGGCGATGATCGCCGTACAGGGTCCGAAGGGGGTGGCGCTGGTTCAATCGCTGGCGGAAATGCCGCAGGGGGGGGACCCGGCGACGATGCGGTACTATCACGCGGCGTTTGGCCGCGTGGCTGGGCATGCGGCACTCATCAGCCGCACCGGTTACACCGGAGAAGACGGCTTCGAGCTAATTGTCCCCGCGGCGAGCGCGTTGCCGGTGTGGGAGCGTCTGCTGGCGAGCGATCCGGCCGCGATGGCGTGTGGTCTGGGCTGCCGCGATACGCTGCGCATGGAAGCTGGGATGCCGCTGTATGGCCACGAACTGAGCGAGTCGATATCGCCCTTGGACGCCGGCCTAGATTTCGCCGTCAATCTGGAAGGACGGGAGTTTCCGGGGGCCGACGTTTTGCGGAAGCAGCGGGGGGCTGGGCTGGACCGCGTGCGAGTGGGCTTGGAGCTGGCGGGGAAGCGCGTGCCGCGCGAACAATTTCCCGTTTTGGCTGGGGGGGAAACCGTGGGGCAGGTGACCAGCGGAACGTTTTCGCCAACGCTCGACCGGCCGATCGCCATGGCCTACGTGCAGCCCCAGGTTTCGCAGCCGGGGCAGGAGCTGTCGGTCGAGATACGCGGGCAGGAGGCGGCGGCCAAGGTGGTCAAGCTGCCGTTTTACAAGCGGCCGAAGGCCAAAGCCTGAACTGGATTTTTTCGACGAAGACGAATCGATACCGAAGATTTGACCTTTACCCTAACTTGCCGATCCCATGTCGCCTGAAAAACTGCTGTACGCCAAAACGCACGAATGGGTTTCGTTGGAGAACGACGGGGCCGCTCGGATAGCGACGGTTGGAGTCTCCGCGTTCGCGGTCGCCGCGCTGACGGACCTGGTGTTTATGCAATTGCCGCCGGTCGGACGGCAATTGTCGGCCGGAGAATCGTTCGGTGAAATCGAGTCCGTAAAAGCGGTTAGCGATCTGTACAGTCCGGTGGACGGGGAGGTCGTAGAGGTGAACCAGGACCTGCCCAACCATTTAGAGACCCTGAATACCGATCCGTACGGCGCGGGATGGCTGGTCCGGGTCAGACTGACCAGCGAGGATTCGCTCCGCGGGCTGATGGATTACGCCACGTATCAGCGGCAGTGCGACGAAGAGGCGCACTAGAGACACTAGGAATTTGCCGGCGCAATTTTCGATTTTTCGTCCCGCTCCCTTTCGCGTTTCAAAATGTCGTACTTGCTGAACACGCCCGCCGACCAGCGGCAGATGCTCGCGGCGATTGGCGCCGAGTCGATCGAAGAGTTGTTTGCGCAGATCCCCGAGAGCGCCCGGATGAAAGGGCCATTGAAGCTGCCGCCGGCGCTCACCGAGATCGAATTGGCGGCGCACATGGGCGCGTTGGCGGCGAGCAACGCCGGACCGAAGCAGAAGGTCTGTTTTCTGGGCGGGGGGAGCTACGACCACTTTATCCCGGCGGTGGTTGATTACGTCGCGTCGCGGGGGGAGTTCTACACTTCGTACACTCCCTATCAGGCCGAGGCGAGCCAGGGGAACTTGCAGGTGTTTTTTGAGTACCAGACGTTGATCTGCCAACTTACCGGGATGGAGGTGAGCAATGCCAGCCTGTACGACGGCGGCAGCGCGACCGTGGAAGCGGTGCTGATGGCGATGTCTGCCTCGCGGAGGCACGGGCAGGTGGTGGCGGCGGGGAGCGTGCATCCTGAGTATCGCCAGATCATCGAGACGTATCTGGCCAGTTTGGAAACTCGGTTGGTGACTGTTCCGGCGACCGGAGGGAGCGTTTCGCCGGAGAGCGTGGCCGCGGCGATCACGGACGACACCGCGTGCGTGGTGGTGCAGCAGCCGAACTTTTTTGGCTGCATCGAGGATATGGATGCGATTGCCCGGGCGGCGCACGAGCGGGGGGCGATGCTGGTGGTGGTGGTGGATCCGATCAGCCTGGGGCTGTTGAAACGGCCGGGGGAGTATGGGGCGGACATCGTGGTGGCGGAGGGGCAGTCGCTAGGGACGCCGATGCAGTACGGGGGACCGTATTTGGGGATCATGGCCTGCCGCGAGCAATTCGTGCGGCGGATGCCGGGCCGGATCGCGGGCCAGACGGTGGACCGCCGCGGCAAGCGCTGCTGGGTGCTGACGCTGCAGACCCGCGAGCAGCACATCCGCCGCGAGAAGGCGGCCAGTAACATCTGCACCAACCAGGGATTGTTCGCCTTGCGAACCACGGTGTATCTGGCGGCGATGGGTCCGCACGGACTGCGGGAGGTGGCGAACGCGTGCCTGCAAAAATCGCGATACGCGCTCGACCAGTTGACGAAGGGGGGGCGGCTGGCGGCCGCTTTCGACCGGCCGACGTTCAAGGAGTTTGTCGTGCGCGACCGCGGGGGGGACGTGGCGGGATTGGTGGCCGGGGGGATCGAGGGGGGGTACTTTGCCGGAGTGCCGCTGGGGACGTGGTATCCGGAACTGGAGGATTGCCTGTTGGTCTGCGTAACGGAGAAGCGGACGAAGGAGGAGATCGACGGTTTGGCGGAGTGTCTGGCGGGAGTGCCGGTTCCGGAGGGGGCGGAGCGGTAGGGGGGAATTGTCGAGCCGACGTCAAGGCGGTATGCCCGCAGTTAATTTCGCGTCAGTCGGACACACTCAACACGAGATTTCGACTATGAATGCGAGCGATCAGAATCTCAGTCGCATCGAAAGCACTTCCGACGTTTGCAATGGCGAGCCACGGATTCTCGGGACTCGGGTTCCGGTCTCCATTCTGGGCCAATATCGAAAGCTAGGCGTCTCCGACGCCAAACTGCTGGATTATTACCCATTCTTGTCCCCCGACGATTTGGCGGCTGCATGGCGCTTTCTGGGAGAACAGGAAGGCGCGAGTAGCAGTCATTAGATAAGGCTACTCCCAGATTGGCTCGCTCCATGCAGATGAGCCAAATCCGGCTCAGCTTTGCCGATCGCTTCCGTGGCCAGAACGCATGCAAATGACACGGGAAGTCAGTCAAGAATTCGCAGGCGTCGACGATGAGCGTGGTTGCGTAGACGTTCGGTGGAATTCTTTGCATTCCGCCCCCCGAGCGGGCATAATCGGCGGGCGGTTGGAAGTGGTGGAGAATTTTAGGACTTTTTTCGCGATATGGCTATGAAACGTACAAACAACTGCGGCTGGCTGGCTGGGATGAGTGGGAAGTTGGGGAGCGGGATCAAAGTCGCCGCGATCGCGATCTTGTGCGCTGGGATGGGGGCTGGGACGGCGCGAGGGGAAGCGCCGAAGCCGGTCGAGATCGAGGTTTTGGAGAATATTGAGTACGGGGTGGGGGGGGAGGAGAAGCTGATGCTGGATCTGGCCCGGCCCAAGGAGCGCGCGGCGCCCTTGCCGGCGGTGGTGTTCATTCACGGCGGAGGTTGGGCAGGGGGAAATCGGAAGGGGCACTTCGAGCGGATGAAGCGGGCGGCGGAGGCGGGGTTTGTCAGCGCGACGGTCAGCTACCGGCTGGCGAAGGAGGGAAAGAACCTGTTGCCTGCGCAGATCGAGGATTCCAAGTGCGCGATCCGTTTCCTGCGGGCGAACGCGAAGCGGCTGGGGCTGGATCCGGAGCGGATCGGCGCGGTGGGGGATTCGGCGGGGGGGCACCTGGTGATGCTGTTGGGGACGATGGAGCCGGCGGACGGACTGGAGGGGAACGGCGGATCGCCGGGGGTCTCGAGCAAGGTGCAGGCGGTGGTGGCGTACTACGGCCCGACCAACCTGGTGCGGGAATTTCCGGCGGCGGCGGCCGGGATCATCAAGAACGCCGTGGGGGGGACGCTCGCGGAGAAGCGGGCGGAGTATGAGCGGATTTCTCCCGTCAAGTATGTGAACGCCGGGGATGCGCCGATGCTGATCTTCCACGGCACCAAAGACCAATTGGTGCCCTACGAGCAGGCATTTGAAATGGCGACGGCGTTATCGCAGGCGGGCGTACCGGGCCGGGTGGAAATCCTGTTGGGAGACCAACATGGCTGGGGGGGCGAAAAGCTCGCGCGGACGGAGCAGGCGACGCTGGATTTTTTCCGGAGTGTGCTGACGAAGAAGGAATGACCTTGCCGCTTCGGCGGGGCAAGCCGAATCGCGCTCTGTGGCCCCCGTTCCCACCGGTCGTTGGCTCTCGTATACTGCCCGCTCTGGGGAGTGAGATGGGCCGGCGGCGTTGAGGAGGGGGGGTGGCGACGGGCTGGCGGGGGCAGGGCGCCGCGGCGGTTCTTGATGGCGGAGGTCGGCGGAGCGCTGGCCTGTTTCCAGGTTTCCTTTTCAGCCGGTTAACCTATGAGCATTTTTTTGGGGATCGACATTGGGACTTCGGGGACCAAGACTCTGGCGATCGACGAGCGGGGGAGGATCGTGGCCGAGGCGACCGAGCTTTATCCGTCGTACCACCCCAAGCCGTTGTGGAGCGAGCAGGACCCTGAGGACTGGTGGCAGGCGACGATCAAGACAGTGCGGGCGGTGGTCAAGAAGGCGGGGAAACCGGGGAAGAAGATCAAGCCGGGCGACGTGAAGGCGATCGGCCTGTCCGGCCAGATGCATGGGTCGGTGTTTCTCGACAAGCAGCAGCGGGTGATCCGCCGGGCGCTACTCTGGAACGACCAGCGGACGGCCGCGGAATGCGAGGAGATCGAACAGCGGGCCGGGGGACGGCGGCAGCTTATCAAGCTGGTGGCGAATCCGGCGCTGACGGGGTTCACGGCGCCAAAGATCCTGTGGCTGCGGAATCACGAACCACGGAATTTTGCCCGCACGGTGAAAGTGCTGTTGCCGAAGGACGACGTGCGGCGGCGGCTGACGGGGGAATTTGCGACGGACGTAAGCGACGCGAGCGGGATGTTGCTGCTGGACGTGGCGCGGCGGACATGGTCAAAGCCGCTGCTATCGAAGCTGGAGCTGGATGTGGATCTGTTCGCCCCCTGCTACGAATCGGAGGAAGTGACGGGGCAGCTTACGCGGGAGGCGGCCGAGGCACTGGGGCTGACGACGGAGTGCAAAGTGGTGGGGGGGGCGGGGGACTGCGCCGCGGGGGCGGTGGGGAACGGGATCGTGAGCCGCGGGACGCTGAGCACTTCCATCGGGACTTCCGGGATCATGTTCGTGCATATCGACGAGGTGCAGGTCGATCCCGCGGGACGGCTGCACACGTTCTGCCACGCGGTGCGCGGCAAGTGGCACATGATGGGGGTCAGCCTGTCTGGGGGGGGGTGTTTGCAGTGGTTTCGCAACCAGCTTTGCCAGGCGGAGATTGCGGCCGCGAAGAAGAGCAAGACCGACCCGTATTCGATCCTCACGGCCGAGGCGGAGGCCGTTCCGGCCGGGAGCGAAGGGCTGTTTTTCCTGCCGTACCTGTCGGGGGAACGGACGCCGCACGCCGATCCCGACGCGCGGGCATGCTTCATCGGTCTGACTCTCAAGCACGGGCGGGGGCACATGGTGCGAGCGATCATGGAAGGGGTGGCGTATGCAATGCGGGACAGCCTGGCGATAATCCGCGAGCTGGGAGCGCCGGTGGAACAGATCCGGGCCAGCGGCGGGGGCTCGCGGAGTCCTTTGTGGCGGCAGATCCAGGCGGATGCGTTCGGACAGCCGGTGGTGACCTTGAACGCGGAGGAGGGGCCGGCCTATGGCGCAGCGCTGTTGGCGGCGGTGGGGGGCGGGGCGTACCGGGACGTGGTCGAGGCTTGCAACGCCACGATTCGCGTGGTCAAGGAGACGCCGGTGAAAAAAGGACCGGCGGCCGCCTACGAGCGGGGATTTCCGATCTATCAGCAGTTGTACCGTTCGTTGAAAAACGACTTCAAGCAGATTGCCGCGTTGTCGTCCTGAGGCCGGGGGACGAGCGATGATCGAGCCGCCGCCGGCCGTGGCTACCTAGCGCGGAAAACGACTATGTCGCCCGTCTTGTTTTTGACCGAGTCCGACGTGGCGGCGCTTGTGGACATGGACGCGGCCCTAGGGACCACGGCGGAGGCGTTTCGACAATTGTCCGCGGGACAGGCGACGAACGTGCCGCGGGTGCGGGCGAAAGGGGGCGGGGCGATTCTGCACACGATGAGCGCGGCGTCCGACGTCCTGGGACTGGCTGGGTGGAAAGCGTACACCACGACGCGGCAGGGGGCGAAATTTCTGTTCGGGATGTACGAAACCGCTAGCGGAGAGTTGGTCGCGCTGGTCGAGGCGGACCGGCTGGGGCAGTTGCGCACGGGGGCGGCCACGGGGGTCGCCCTCCAGGCACTGGGGGGGGCAGGAATCGACCGGATGGGGCTCTTGGGGACGGGGCATCAGGCCGAAACGCAATTGGAGGGGGCGGCCAAAGTTTGCGCGCTATCGACCGTGAAGGTTTTCAGCCGTAATGCAGAGCGGCGCAAGGCGTTTGCACGGCGCATGGGGGAGCGGTTGCAACTGGATGTGAGGGCGGTGGATCGGCCAGAGGAGGCGGTGCGAGAGATGCCGCTGGTGATTACGGCCACCAGCGCCGCGCAACCGGTGCTGGTCGGCGCCGAATTGGCGGAGGGGGCGGTAGTGTGCGCCGTGGGGAGCAATTGGCCGCGGCGGGCGGAGATCGACGCCGAGACCGTGCGGCGAGCGGCGATCGTGGTCTGCGACAGCGCAGCGGCCTGCCGCGCGGAGGGGGGGGATTTGCTATTGGCCGAGGAGGCAGGGGCGTTTGCGTGGGAGCGGGTAGTCGAACTGGCCGATCTGGTGGGTGGCAAGGCACCGGCGGAGCGGGAACAGGGCGCGGTTGCGGTGTTCAAGTCGGTGGGGTTGGCGATCGAGGATTTGCTCCTGGCGGCCAGAGCGGTGGAGCTGGCGCGGCAACGCGGAGTGGGGCGAGAAGTCCGGTTGATGGAATAGCCAAGGCTTGAACCAACCGCGCGGAGGCCAGCGGCCCCGCGCGTCCGATCAGTCTTCGTCGGCCAGCTCGTACTCGGATTCCTGGGGGAGGGCCGAGGTGCCCTGGATGTATTTGCGCCAGATCTCAAGCTGCTCCAAGGTCAGGCTGTTTTCGCGGGCGATCTCGTGTGAAAGGGTGGTTTGGCTGCCGGCCACGCGGACCTGGACCTGGAGCCGGCCGTTTTCGCCGTAGGCGAAGCGGACCTCGATGGGGGTTTGCGCCGGAAGGTTGGCAGGGAGATCGCGGACGACGCATTTGCCCAGGGGGGAGCAATCTTCCGGGGAGGCGCTCTCTCCCTCGACGATCTGCACGAGAATGTTCTTCTGGTTGACGCGCTGGGTCTTAAATATTCGCCGGGCGGCGACGGGAAGCGCGGTATTGCGAGGGATCAGGACCGCGTTGCGGGGACGCCCGGTGGCGCGATCGATCGCCACCACGCCGAGGCTGTGGGAGTTGACGTTTTTGATGCGGAAGGAGCCGTGCTGCTCGGCCTCGCCGGATCGCAACAGCAGGCTGGCGTGCAGGGCCGCGCCGTGGGCCACGGCTTCGTCGGCCGAAATCGAGGAGTCCGGTTCGCGGCCGGAGAGCTCGCGGAGCATGTCGCGGACCATCGGCATGCGGGTCGAACCTCCGACCAACAGCACCCGGTCCAGGTCCTTCCAGGTCAGGCCGGCGGCTTGGAGCGTCTGGTTGACGGTGAAGCGCGTCCGGTCGAGCAGGTCGCGGGTCATGTCGGCAAACTTTTCCCGCGTGACCTCCATCCGCAACGGCAAACCCTGGAAATCGTAGGCGATCTGAGTCTTGGCGCGGGCGGTGAGGGTGCGTTTGGCGTCCTCGCAATCGCGCCACAGCCGCCCGGCGGCGGAAGCGTCTTGCCGGGGATCCACGCCGTGCCGGGAGAGGAACTCCTCAGCGACCAGATCGACCAATCGCTGGTCCCAATCGAGGCCCCCCAGGCGGACGTCGCCGTCGGTGGCCAGGGTAGTGAAATTGCCCCCCTCGATTTCCATGACGGTGACGTCGAACGTCCCGCCTCCCAGATCGTAGACGAGGATCTTGTGCGGGCGGAGGGAATCGCCCCCCCCGGTTAAGTATCCGCGGTGGAATCCAAAGGCGACCGCGGCGGCGGTCGGCTCGTTGATGATGTCGAGGACTTCGAGACCGGCCATGTAGCCGGCGTCCTGCGTCGCTTTGCGGCGGACTTCGTCGAAGTAGGCGGGAACGGTGATAACCACCTTGCTGAAGGGACCGATGCGACGGCTGGCGTCCTGCTGGAGCTTGTGCAGGATCCAGGCCTGGATGGCTTCGGGGGGATAGCGGTGACCGTCGATCGGCTGGCGGTAGGTCCGCTCGCCCAGGTCGCGCTTGGCCGAGAGGGCGACGTTGGGCGCGTCGGTGGCCAGGGCCTTGAGGGCCTCTTTGCCGACGACCGTGAGCGAACCGTCAAACAGAACCGCGCTGGGGGTAATCAAGTCCCCTTCGGAGTTAACCAGCGTGACCGGGCGGCCATCGGCGTCCAAGGTCGCGACCACGGAATAGGTCGTGCCCAAATCGATGCCGACGGCGGCAGGCGGCGACGCGGACATGGGCAAGAAGTGTGAAGAACGGGATTAGACAGAAAAACTTTCGAGCGTCGCCGAACGGTGGAACGGCTGCCCCGCGGCGCGACCAACGCAGAATAGCGCTGTGACCTTATTGTACGCCAAGAGGGGCCGCTTGCCGCTGGTTTTTTGGGTGAAACCGGCGGACAGCGGCTGGCGCACGGACAATTAGAGAAAAAAACTTTGTCCGCCCAAGCGTCAGGCGTCCGACGCAACCAGGATTTCGCCCCTACCCCCGGCCAGCAGGTCGCCGTGGTAGAGGGAGAACCGCCGGTCGAGGGCCGGAGCGGCCGGTAGAAAACCGAGGCTGTTCAAATGGGACAGCACCATCCGCATGATGGTCATGGGGCCTTGCCAGGCAGGCCGGAAAGTGGGCAGGAGCGGTGGAGCGGACCCGAATAGCGCGATTGTCCCGCGCCGCATGCCGGCGCCGGGCCGCGCGCCGCATGAACCGAACACCAGCAGGCTTCCGGCGTGCATCTCGTGGCCGGCCCAGGCGCCGGCGTCCTGGCCAATTGCGAGCATTCCGCGGCGCATGCGGGTGGCCGCTTCGTCCCCTGCCCGGCCGGCGATCAAGAAGGCGC
>JALHPA010000033.1 GCA_022842745.1 Pirellulales bacterium | reverse complement strand
CACACGAGTTGAAAGGGGAAGCGGTAGCCGCGTTTGTCACTTTGAAGGGGGTCGAGCCGAGCGAGGAATTGCGGGAGGCGTTGCGGAAGCACGTGCGGCACGAGATTGGCGCATTGGCCGTGCCGGACGACCTGCGGTTCACGGCGTCGCTGCCGAAGACGCGGAGCGGGAAGATCATGCGGCGGCTGCTGCGGGATATCGCGGCGGGTAAGGAGACGGTGGGGGATACTTCGACGTTGGAAGATTACGGAGTGTTGGCGCGGCTGCGAGCGGACGAGGAATAGAGCTTGACCCGAGGCCGACGATGACTCGAAGCGTAGGCGTGGTTGCGTTCTGGCTATTGGGGTCGTTATGGATCAAGCTGGCGGCGGGGGCCGAGGCGCCGGCGCGGGTGGTCTCTCCATTGTCGCCTGCGCAGAGCTTGCGGCAATTTCAGTTGTCGCCGGGGCTGCGGATGGAGATCGTGGCGGCGGAGCCAAAGGTAATCGATCCGGTATCAATGGCGTTCGACGAGGATGGGGCGTTGTGGGTGGTCGAGATGCGAGACTACCCGCACGGGCCGAGCGCCGAGCACCCGGCCAGGTCGCGCGTGCGTCGATTGATCGATAAGGATGGGGACGGGCGGTTTGAAACGGCGACGACCTTCGCGGACGATCTGAATTTTGCCACCGGCATCTTGCCTTGGCGGGGCGGAGTGCTGGTGACGGCGGCCGGCGAGCTTGTCCACTTGCGGGATATGGACGGCGACGGCCGCGCGGAGCAGCGCGAGGTGTGGTTTCGGGGGTTCGCGGAAGAAAATGAGCAACTGCGGGCGAATCATCCGCGATTTGGCTTCGACAATCGGATTTATGTGGCGAGCGGGCTGCGGGGGGGGCGCATTACCGGGCTGGGGACGTTCGCCCGAGGCGGAGGGGCGATCGATCTGGGGGGGCGGGACTTCTGCTTCGACCCGCAAACGGGAGCGGCAGAAGCGGTAACGGGTCCGGCGCAGTTTGGATTGAGCTTCGACGATTTTGGGAACCGGTTTTTTTGCAGCAATCGCAATCCGTGCCGGCACGCGGTGCTGGAGGGGCGCTATCTGGCTCGGAACCGGTATTTTGCGGCGTCGCAGACGGTGGAAGACGTGGCGCCGACCGAGAACGAGGCGCGCGTCTATCCGTTGAGCCGTGCCTGGACGACGTCGAATCTGCATGCGGGGCAATTCACGGCGGCCTGCGGGGTGACGATCTATCGCGGGAACTTGCTGGGGGAGGAGTACCAGGGGAACAGCTTTACTTGCGAGCCGACTGGCAACCTGGTGCATCGGGATGTGCTCGTGCCGCAGGGAGCGACGTTTCGAGCGGCGCCTGCTCCTGAGGCGAAGGAATTTTTGGCGACGGTCGACGATTGGTTTCGGCCGGTGGATCTCGCAAACGGTCCGGATGGGGCACTGTACGTGGTGGACATGTACCGGGCGGTGATCGAGCATCCCGATTGGGTGCCGGACGAGATCAAGAAGCGCCCCGATTTGCACCACGGGAACGATCGGGGGCGGATTTATCGGATCGTTCCAGCCGAAGGGAGGGTGGAGCGACGGTTTCCGCGGCTGTCGAAGGCAACGGATGGCGAACTGGCGCGTTTGGTGGGCTCGAGCCGGGTGTGGGAGCGGGAGACGGCGGCGCGATTGCTGTTCGAGCGGATGCCGCGGGGCGAAGGGGAGGTCGCGGAGACACTCCGAGCGTTGGCCGTCCAATCGCCGCGGCCGGAGGGGCGATTCCAGGCGCTAAATGCGGCAGATGGCTTGGGGATGTTGACGGTGGATGTGCTGGCGGAGGCGCTGACGGACCGGGACCCGCGAGTGGCGACGGCAGCGATTCGCCTGTCCGAGTCGAGGCTGATCGACGAGGAGAAGCTGAGAACGGGGGTGCTGAATCTGGCGGAATCGAGGGATGCGGGAGTGCGAAAGCAGGCGGCGCTGAGTTTGGGAGCGTTGAGCTGGGGCGCCGAGCATGTGGCGAGCGAAGCGGTGGCCAAGGCGTTGGCCGCGGCGGTGTTAGCCGATCCGGAGGATAAGTGGGTGCGGGGAGCTGTGTTTTCCAGCCTGCGCGATCCAAGCGGGTTTTTGAGTTTGCTATTCGCACGGACGGATTGGGGAAACGGCGAGGGGGAAATGGACGTGGTGTGGCGCGGTTGCGGGCGGATGGCGGGAGCGAAAGGAGACGTTGAGCGGATGTTGGAGATGCTGGGAGAGGAACAGCGCCGGTGGCAGCAGGAGGCGGCGGCGGGCGAGCCCGGGATCGCTGGATGGGGTGCGCGGCAGAGGGCCTGGTTTGAAGTGCTGCTGGGATTGGCGGAGGGGATGCCGGGGGGAATAAAGAAACTCCGAGAGATTCTGCAGGGAGAACGGACGAGCAAGGAGAAGGCGGACGTTTTTGTGAATTCCGGGCTGAAAGTCGCGCGAACGATGGTTGTGGACGAAACGGAAAGCGTGCCGCGGCGATCGCGGGGGGTGGAATGGCTGCGACTGGGGGCGTTTGCGGACGTGCGCGAGGCGCTGGCGGGACTGCTGGGAGAGCCGCGGCCGGCGGAGGTGCAAATTGCGGCGTTGGAGGCGTTGGCCAGTTACAACGCCGAGGATTGGGCCGAGCTCTTGCTGGCCAATCTTCCAAGCCGGGCGCCGGCCGTGCGGCGGAGAGCACAGGCGCTCTTGGTCCAGGACCCGCAAGGGGCAAAGCGGTTGCTGTCGGCCATTGAAGCGAAGCGACTATCGCCGCTCGACCTGGACGCCGGCCACGTGTCGTCGCTGTTGCAAAGCAGAGAGCCCGAAATACGAGAACGGGCCGAACGATTGTGGAGGGAAGGGGCCAGCGGACAAGACCGGCAGGAAGTGACGGCCCGGTACCTGCCGGCCTTGGAACGGACCGGAGAGGTGGGGCGGGGGAAACAGGTGTTCGAGAAGAACTGCGCGATTTGCCACCGGGTGGACGGAGTTGGGGTGCAGGTGGGGCCGGATATTTCGGATCCGGCCAGTAAGACCCTAGCAATGTTGTTAACGGACATTCTGGAGCCGAATCGTGCGATCGATGGAAATTACCGGGCGTATAGCGTGGTCAAGAGCGACGGGGTGGTGTTGAGCGGGATCATCGTCAACGAAACGGCGGCATCGGTGACATTGAAGCAGCAAGAGAACAAGGAAATCACGCTGCGTCGGGATGAGATCGAAACCTTGCGGGCCGGCAGCGCTTCGTACATGCCCGAGGGTTTGGAACGGACAATTTCGGTTGAGGAGATGGCGGACTTGCTGGCGTTTTTGAAGAACTGGCGATACGTTGGCGGGGAAGCGGGGGGCGCGCCGCCGAGAAAGCAACCGCGGCCCCAGCCCTAGCTGCACGTTCGGTGGGTGCGTTTCCGGTTACGGCGGCGGCGAGGTTGGACGCCTGTCGCGGCGATTCGTTGGTACCTACTTGGGAGCCGCTTTATGTCACGTCGCGGACGAGGGGTCATAGCCAGCTGGTTGGGGGGAATGCTATGGGCTTGGATCGGGGCGGCCAACGTGCTGGGGGGAGATCTGGAGGTTGGGCTGGCGCGGGTGGACATTACGCCGCCGCGCGGGTACCGGATGAGCGGATATTTTTTCGAGCGGCTGAACGAGGGCGTTCACGACCCGCTGGAAGCCAAGGCGGTGGTGCTAAGGCAAGACGGGGAAACCGCGGCGCTGGTGTTTTGCGACTTGATCGGGATCGACTGGAAGGTCGCCAGGTCGGCGGCGGAGCAGGCCGCCAAGGGGACGGGGATTCCGGCGGAGAAGGTACTGATCCACGGGACGCACACGCACACCGGACCGTTGTACGAGGGGGTGTTGCGGCGGTATTTCCATGCGGAGGCGATGCGAAAACTGGGGCACGACCCGGCGGAACCGCTGGACTACAGCGCGCAGCTTGCTGAGAAAATCGCGGGAGCGATATCGGCGGCGCAGCGGGACCTGCGGCCGCGAACGCTGGCGGTGGGGAGAGCGCAGGAGGAGAGCTTGAGCTTCAATCGCCGGTTCCACATGAAGGATGGGAGCGTGCGGTTCAACCCGGGAAAGCTCAATCCCGATATCGTGCGGGCGGCGGGGCCGATCGATCCGGAGGTCGGCGTGATAAGCATCTCGGCGGGCGGCGCAACGCAGCCGGCGGGGGGTTCAACTGCGCCTGCGGCGGGTTCAACTGTGCCTGCGGCAGGATCTACTTCACCGGCGGCAGGTTCAAATTCGCCTGCGGCAGGGTCAACTTCGCCTGCGGCGGTGTTGACCGTCTTCGCGCTGCATTTGGATACGGTAGGTGGGGTGCAGTACTCGGCGGATTACCCCAATTACCTTGAACGGGAATTGCAGCGGAAGTTTGGCGCGGATTGCCTGTCGATTTTTGGAAATGGGACGTGCGGGGACATCAATCACATCGACGTGACGCACGATCGGGCGCAGCAGGGGCAGGGGGAAGCGGAGCGGATCGGCGTGCAATTGGCGAAGGGGGTCGTTCGGGCGCTGGAAGAGGCCAAGCCGATCGCCGTCCCGAGGCTGGCAATGCGTCGCGGCACCGTGGCAGTGAAACTACAGGAGTATCCGGCCGAGCGGATCGCGCAAGCCCAGCGCGATCTGGCGCTGGTCGGGCAGCGAAAGCTGCCGTTTTTGACGGAGGTCGAGGTTTGCAAGGTGGTGGAGGTCGGCGATCGAGGCACCGAGCGGTTGGAATTGCCGATTCAGGTGGTGCGGTTTTCGGACGAGGCAGCGCTGGTGGGATTGCCTGGGGAGGTGTTTGTGGAGTTGGGGCAAGCGATCAAGCGCGCGTCGCCGTTTGGGACCACGCTGGTGGTGGAGCTGTGCAACGACTCAGTAGCGTACGTGCCGACGCGCAAGGCGTTCGCGGAGGGGAGTTACGAGACGGTGAACTCGATCATCGAGCCAGGGGGAGGTGAAGCGATCGCGGAGGGGGCAGTGCGTTTGTTGCGAGAACTGCACGGGGAGCGACACGGAGAGAACGACGCGCGGCGATGATGCGGCGCGGAGCGAGGAACGAGCGGCGAGTGATTGACGGGGCAATCTGGAGACTTGGCGGAAGCTTCTATTTCGCTCCGCCAGAAGTGCGCGCTCGGGAGAGACCCCCTCTTTAGTGGCGTCTGGATACGCCTCTGGCGGGCCGGTTGTCAAGTCCCGCAGGACAGGTGGTCCGGCAATTTTTCTTACGTTGTAAGTGCTTTGACTGGAACAGCTTGCGCTGTTCACTTGAATTCATTTTTGGGTGCCACTTAGGATGGATAGAGCAGGCGATAGAGGCTCTGGCAGGATGAGTCCGGAGTTGTCGATGGAGCGTGGAATGGCCTCCGCAAGTCGGTCAATGAAAACCAAGCCCGAGAACGGCCGGATCGAGCAGAGTAGACGCCATGAGACATTACCATTCTCAACCGAATCTTGGAACCCGCTGCGCCAACCGCGTGGATCAGCTCAATTCGGCGGCGCGATCGCGCAATTCGCGTCGCCGGGCGCCGCTGAGCAAGCGCGCGCGCGGCAGCCATGCCAACGAGCGGCTTCCGTTTGTGCCACCCGAGGATTGGCACGAGCCGGTGGAAGACGAGGAGGGATACCGGATCGTGGTGCGGCCGGCGGGATCGGGATTTCGGCACGTGCTGACGCCGGACGAGGTGCGCGCGCGGCTCACGGAGCTGCCATCGCGGTTTTTGGCTGGCTTGGAGGTGGTGCAGCTTAGCCGGATGACGCGAAAGAAGCAGAGCTTTCCGTGTTATGGAATGCAATGGGGGGCAAGCTTGTACCTGTATCCGATCGAATCGAACCTGGTCGAGTATTACACGGCCCCGCCGAAACCGAGCCAATTGATCGAGGCGCGGATGTTCGGGGGGCGGTGGGAGCAGGAGTCGGAAGCGGTCTGGAAGCTGATTTGGACCGACCAGTCGATCAAGGACTTTTATCTGAACAACATTTTGATCCACGAGCTGGGTCACTTGGTGGACTCGCGGAACACCCGATCGGTGGATCGGGAGCGTTTTGCGGAATGGTTTGCGTTAGAATACGGCTATAAGCCGAGCCGCAAGGCGTATGGGTCGACTCCCGTCGCCGCGGTGCGCCGGCACGACAAACGACGCCGGTAGGAAACGAAGTCCCGATCGTAATCCGGCAGTCGAGGATTGGGGTGTAAGCCCATGCCGGTACGTTTTATCTGTCCCGCGTGCAACCAGTTGCTGGGGGTTTCTTCGCGGAAGATTGGGGCGGAGGTCTCGTGCCCGAAGTGCCGGACGGCGCTGATTGTGCCTGGGGAGGCGCCTACGGCGGAGGCGGGGCCGTTTGAACGGCCGGAGGTGGAGAAGGCGATCGATTCTTTGGCCGGGGCGGGATTGGAAGGGGGCGGAGCGGGGCCGACGTCCGAGGCGGCGGGCGGTTCGGTGGGATGGGAGGGATTCGATCCGGCGATAGCTCCGACGGCGGCGCCTCGGGTCGAGCCGCGAGCGAGCTTCAGGGAGGCATCGCGGGAACGGGTGACGGTGCCGCGGTGGGCGATTTACGTGCAGGCGGGGGTGTTGCCGGCGGTGGCGATCGTATTTTTTCTGGCGGGGTATTGGATTGGATCGGGGAGCAGCGGGGAAGGGGCACGGGGGACGAGCGGTCCGGCGGTGGTGGATGTGGTGGTGGATTACCGCTCGCCGGAGGGTCAAACCCGGCCAGAAGGGGACGCGATCGTCGTACTCTGGCCCGACGCGGGTCCAAACCCCGAGCGGATGGCCGGCGCCGCGCTGCGTACCGCGGATCCCGCGTCCCCGGAGATGAAGTCCTTGGTTGAGGCGCTCGGGCGGCGCGGCAGTGCGGCGGGTCGAACCGACGCCCAAGGCAAAATCGGCGGCCTGCGCCTGCCTGAAGCGGGGACATTTCGGCTGCTCGTGATTTCTACGCGCGTCCAGCGCGAGGCCGATGAAGAACCTCGTCCGGAGGACCTGCAAGGGATCGGCGGTCTGTTTCGCGATCCGCTGGAGCTGATCGGACGACAGAAGTACCGGCTATCGGTGCACGAAATCAACGGCGATACGACGCTGCCGATCCAGATTGGCGATCTGCGGTCGAAGTGAGTCGGCTTTTCAAAACCGTAACCGGCGATGCACACCGCGGGAGACGGATCCACCGAGTTCTCTTCCGTGGACGGCAAGCCACTCGTCGCGGTGCTTCCGAGCACAGAACCCGTCGATGGTTGATCCACCCACTGCGTCGACGACCACGATCTTTGCGTCCACTTTCGCACCGATGTATGATTTTTCTCGGACGCACTACCTCTGAAGCATCTGAGCCGGACGCTACCTTCCATGTTGCAGGTCGCACCCATGAATTTCGATTGTCGACGGGGACTGTATTGGGCAAGGTGGCTGGGCGTTCAAGTCCTGCTGTTGTGCGAGTTGCTTGTCGGCATGCCGGCTCCCGCTGAGGCACAATGGACGATCACCACCTACCTGCGACCGGTGGGGAACCCGCCGATTACCAACATAAAGCTCGCCGATCAGTATTTCACCGGCGCAAAGCCGCAACGATTCACCGGCGAAAGCATCGTTACGATGTTGGATTTCGCTCACCGCACGCCAAGTGGATCGTTTCTGATCGATAACCCATTTCCTGGCATCGACAGCAGTGTCCCGCCGAACAGAGCCGCCAATATTGTCGTGCGGGTGGATGGCGTTCTGCAGGTAATGACGCCCGGACAATATGATTTCGCCAATAGATTTCGCCAGAGCCGAATTCGCTTGGACCTCGATCAGGACGGTACGTTTCAAGAGACGGAGTCGATCTTGGATATTCCACGCGTCGGTGAGAGGTTTACGTCAAGAATCGTGACTCTTGCCACTGGGAACTTCCCCTTTGAATGGACTTATTTTTCCGGGAATGGAGGGCCCGGCGCATTGGAAGCGGTGTATCGTATCGACGGCACGGGAACTCAGTTCTTGATTGGCGACGCTACCGGAGGAATCGGCTTGGTCGGTCCCGCGGAAGTACGAACTGTAGGCGCAGCAGTAACCGATCGAGGAGGCGATTTGGTCATCTCGAACTTTGCCCTGGCCGATGCCCTGCGAACAGGGCCTAACGAACCGGGATTTCCGGTCAGCGAGTCGCGAGAGGTTTTTGAAGTTGTCGATCTCCGAAGATCTAATGTACCCAGAGTGCAGGGCAAACAAGGCGTTCCTGGACTTGGGGTACCCAATTTTGACGACGATGACAACTTCCTGGTTGTCGGTCAGGGCATGCTGGTTGTGCCCCCCGGAGGAATTTCCAGGGCGATTTTTCGCTCGACCGCCGATGACGGCGCTCGTCTATTGATCGATACGAACCAGGATGGCGACCTTCTTGATCCGGGCGATGTTATCCTCTTGGACGACACAACTCACCCGCCAAGGGACATACTTTCAAAAGCCATCAGCCTCCGCGAGGGGAATTACCAGATCGAGTACAGCTTTTTCGAATTGGGAGACAACGCCGAGGCCGCAATCATGGTCGATCTCGGTCGCGGATTCCATCTGTTGGGGGACAATGCGGCGGTGGCCGCCGGCAATAGCCTGGAGGTGATTCCCGAGCCAGCAACCGTCACCCTGGCCGGACTGGCAATTCTGGCGATGGCTGGACGGATGGCGATTCGCCGACGGTTTCGGCGATCGGGACACTAGCACTCGAGCCCGGCTTCAATCTTTGACGTAATCTGGCCGCGAGCTTCATGTTCGGGCGAAATCTTTTCTCGCGGGCGAGCGAATGCGAGCGTTGGCGCTGACTTACCCTAGCGAATGAGGCGGGGATGCGGCAGAATACCGGCTCGCTGCCGGTTCTCGATGCGGTGGTTGGAAACCGCCGGTGATCGGCCGCGATGTTTTTGGTTGGCCGTTGGTTATTTGGCTTCCGTTTCTTGGCACAGCAGAGCGTTTTGAAATCATGAGCTCGATCGTTGAAATTCATGGGCGGCAGATCTTGGACAGCCGAGGAAATCCCACGGTGGAAGTGGACGTGACCTTGGTGGATGGCTCGTTCGGCCGGGCGGCCGTGCCCAGCGGGGCGAGCACCGGGGTTCACGAGGCTTGGGAGCTGCGGGACGGGGACTCGAAGCGGTTTTTGGGCAGAGGAGTGAGCAAGGCGGTCGAGCACATCAACACGCGACTGGCGGAGGAACTGGCGGGGATGGACGCGCTCGACCAGGCGGGGATCGATCGGCGGATGATCGAGCTGGACGAAAGCGACAACAAGAAGAACCTCGGAGCGAATGCGATTCTGGGGGTTTCGCTGGCGGTGGCGCATGCGGCGGCCGAGCATTGCGGATTGCCTTTGTACCGGTATTTGGGGGGACCTGGGGCGAGGCTGTTGCCTGCGCCGATGATGAACATCGTGAACGGCGGGGCGCACGCGGACAACGCGGTGGACGTGCAGGAGTTCATGGTGATGCCGTTGGGATTTTCGAGTTTTCAGGAGGGATTGCGGTGCGGGGTGGAGATTTTCCACCATTTGAAGAAGGTGCTGCAGTCGAAGAAGCTGAATACGGCGGTGGGTGACGAGGGGGGATTCGCGCCGGATTTAAAGAGCAACGGGGAGGCTTTGGATTTGATCATGGAGGCGATCCAGGCCGCGGGATACCGGGCGGGGGAGCAGGTGATGATCGCGCTGGACGTGGCGGCGACGGAGTTTTTCGACGAGAAGAAGAAGACGTACTCGATCGACGGAAAGCAGCTCGATTCGAAGGGGATGGTGGATTTTCTGGCCCAGTGGGTGGAGAACTATCCGATTTGCTCGATCGAGGATGGCTGCAGCGAGGACGATTGGGATGGCTGGAAGATGCTTTCGGAGCGGCTGCGCGACCGGGTGCAGTTGGTCGGAGACGACTTGTTCGTGACGAATACGAAGCGGCTGCAACGGGGGATCGACGCGAAGATCGCGAATAGCATTTTGATCAAGGTGAATCAGATTGGGACGTTGAGCGAGACGATCGAGTGCATTCAGCTTGCGCACCGGAACGGCTATACCAGCATCAGCAGTCACCGGAGCGGGGAGACGGAGGACTCGACGATCGCCGACCTGGCGGTGGCGCTGGGGACAGGGCAGATCAAGACGGGATCGGCTTCGCGGACGGACCGGATGGCCAAGTACAACCAGTTGCTGCGGATCGAAGAACAGTTGGGCGAATCGGCAATCTATGCCGGGCCGCTGTTCAAGCGGCGGTGAGAGGGCGGGCCGCCGATCGGCGGACGCAGGCCGAGGACGCAGGCTTGGAAGCCGCCGGGGGTGAGGCGGCGGGGGGGCTGATAAGTGTGGATGCAACGAGCGGGGTTCCGGTTATGCCGGAGGGGGCGGTGGCGCGGCATCGATCGGGCAAAATCGACGGGTTGGCAAAAATTGGGGGCCGAATCGTTGCGGCGCCGCAAGGTCGTGGTTAGAGTCGATTGAGGGGGGACGAGCGACCGTTCTGGCGCTGACGTTCCACCCTGCGGGGCTTTCTTGGGCTGAAAACAGCGGCGCGTCGGGCGGGCAAGCCGGCGGGTCCCATTGCGCGGAGGAGTCATTCCAGTATGTGGTGGAACAAGCAAAAAACGGGTTCTGGGCGGGGACGGCGAGCGCAACGTCGCGGTTTTTCCTTCGAGCGATTGGAAGCTCGCGAGATGATGGCGGTGACGACGTCGCTGTCCAACGGCACCCTCTTGGTGCTGGGTGACGGGGGGAACGACAACGTCGCGATTCTTGGGTCGTCGACGGCGGGCCAATTGACGATTACCGGAAGGAACAACGCGCAGGGGCAACCGACGCTGGTGAACGGCGTGGCCAACGGGAGCACGGTGGTGAGCGGCGTGACCGCCGACCTGAACGTGGACTTGGGGTTGGGGGACGATACGGTCGCGATCGACAATACGTTTCTGGCGGGAGTGCTGGCCGTCACCACCGACGAGGGGAACGACACGATCGTGATCGCGGAGTTTAACCCGGTGTC
>JALHPA010000032.1 GCA_022842745.1 Pirellulales bacterium | reverse complement strand
CGACGAACCGATGTCTTGAACGACAGTTCGTGCAGGCCTTTGGACGAGACATCGATGGTCTTTTTCTCTTCGACGGTCCGGCCGGCGAGAATCGTTCTTAAGGCGACCTGCACCGAACCTTGTTCGAGCAGGTCGTTGTGGATCGTCACCAGCACTTCGGCATCGTCGCCGTCGGTGAACGCGGCGGGGAGCCGAATTTCGCCGAAGAGGTCTTTCTTGGCGGCGAAATCAGTCTCCGCCTCGCCGGCAAGCGTCTCCTGGGTGATCCCCTTGGCGGTAATTTTCCAGGCGGTGGATTGCTCCGGGACGGTGATCGTGAGCGTGGCCTCGCCGTTGGCATCGGTAATGACCGACGGCATCCAGTAGCCGGTCTCCTGCGGACCCTGGCTGGCGACTAGGAGCGCCCCCGAGCGGGCAAGATCGCTCGCGAATCGCTGGACATCGGCAGCGGCCAACGAATCGCCGAGGGAGTTGCGAAAATTGATGTTGAACTGTTCGCCGCGGCCGTTGACGCAGACGAGATCCTTCATGCCGAAGTGAAGGGAATTGTTGATTGAGAAGAGGTTGACTTCCATGACCTGCCGGCCGACATCGACGTCGTTGCGGCGCTTTAGCAGTTCGCCATTTCGAGCTTGCGCGTCTGGGGAATTCAGCGGATCCGCGACCATCTCCCAGGTCGTTGGCGCGATGGTTGGTGTGATCAAATCGATCAGGGAATTGAAATCTTCCGGTTTGTTTATTCCACGTACAATATTGGGGCCGCCCGGATTGGCATTTCGCGCATTTTGTTTGGAATCTCCTGGCTTTACCGGCAGCGCGTACGTGCGGGCTTGGGATTGCTTGCCCGTCGCGTTCAGGTAGGGGCTAATCACCGGACGTCCGAGCATGAGCGAATTGAATGATCCGTTCAGGGCAATTTGTCGCTGTGCCGGACTCCCGTCCACCGCGTAGGCCATTTCAGAACCGTTGGCGTCGGACCAGTGAACTTCCGCGGAATTTTCAAGACCCAGGTCTGATTGAGCAACCTGAGCACCATCCGCGTCAAAGGCCAAGGCGACGCTGGCCTCCACCGCCGCAGTTCGATCGATCGGAGAACCTACGACGTCGCCAAACGGATCCGTCGCGGCGAGACGGGCGGCTTCCTCGGCGGCGATTTCTTTGCGCTCTTCCTCGGCCAGCAACTGTTTGTCGATCGACCGCGCGGCGGGCCGGTAGGCAAACGTTACGCTGGACGAGGTCCGGACCGCCGGCGAACGGGCGGCGCCTTGGAAGAACTCATCGATCCTGCCGACCGGGTTGCCAAACATCGCCAAGAGGGACTGTTCGACCATAGCGACGCTCAACTCAGCGACTGCCGGTTTACCCTGCGGATCGGTCGCCTTGACGACCAACTGCAGTTCTTCGCCGGGCCGGATGGCCCCTTTCGCGTCTCCTTTTCTGCGCGTCTCAAGCGTCACTTTCAGGTCGCGAGAGACCGTAAAGAAGCTGGCCGCTTCATGAAATCGCAATTTTGGCCGGAGGTTGACTGGCTTCTTCGCGGCAGCGCCGTCAGCGTCGCCCTCGGCAGGCTGTTTGGCATCGCGCGGGTCGGTCATGACCGCGACCGACAACTCAAAATTCGGGGCCAACTTCGCGCCGAGGGGGATCGGAAGCGGGTTGACGCCGGTTTCCAGTTGCACCAACTGGTAGTGGAGCACTTTGGCCCCCTGGAACGTGACCAGAGCCAAGGCGGGGGATTCCCGCCAGTGGAGCCGGACTTCGGCGGTGTCTCCGACTTTGAAGGTGTGCTGATCGGCCAGGATTCTTAAGCGCACTCCGTCCTTGTCGTCCGAGATTTGCACGACGCGCTCGCCGGTAATGGGATTCTGAAAGCGATCGATGCCGGCGGCGCGAAGGACGTAATTTGCGCCCTTGTCGAGCACCAGGGATTTTCGCGCGATTCCATCCTTGGCGGCGGTGGAGAGTTCAAATTTGTCGATTTCCCGCTCGCCGACTTTACCATCCACGGTCGTTTGTTCGATTACGGAGAGCGCGATCTTGTGCGCGATCGGCTTGCCTTCGGCGTCGAGGGCCTTGACACTCACCTCGAACGGCTCGCCAGCCACATACACTGGACGCGGGGTCGACAGGGAGAGGGTGAAACCTTGGGCGGCAAGGAAGAAATTCTGGGTCGCGGAGAGGTTGCGCTCGGGAAGCTGCACGACCAGCGGGAGGACTTGGGTCTCGCGAAAATCGCGCGTGGGCAGCTTGAATTTGACTTCGCCTTTGGCATCGGTAATGCCGGAATAGGAGCGTCCGTTGCCGAGTTGGTAGCGGATTTCCCGCTGCGCCAAGGGAGCGCCGTAGTAGAAGCGGGCGACGATTTTGCCCTCGATCTCTTCACCCCGATAGAAGACTTTCCGCTCGGTTTCGACGGACAACCTGACCGAATCCAAGCGGTATTCTTGCACGACGAAGGAACCCTCATGGCCGCGGCCGTCGACATCCCGCACCGCGACCCGGTAGGTCCCCGGGGGGCTGGTGGCGGGGAGCGTGAACAACGACCGGAAGCTGCCGTAGTCGCTAAGGGCAACCTCTTCCTGCCAGATCGCCCGATTGCGAGTGTCGAAGATTTCCAGGGTGTATTTTTTCCCTTTATCGATCGTGAACGCATCGTCGAGAGCGCGGCGGACGATCCCGCGCACGTGGACGATCTGCCCGGCGCGGTAAGCGGGCCGGTCCGTGTAGAGATACCCCTTGTCGGCCAACCCTTGGGCCGCGCCGACGCCGTCGAGACTGACCACATTCGAGGCGACGCTGCCCTCCGCGATCGCGAATACTCGCACATCCCCGGCGGCCTTCAATTCCTTGTACGACTGTTTGAATACGCCATCGTCACCGGTCGCCGCTTCGGCGAATACCTGCTGCCCGTTGGATATCAGCAGGCGGGCCTTGGGCCACGGTTTGCCGTTGCGCATGTTTTCGGCGAAGACAAAGACTTCATCGCGCGAACTCTTTACGACAATGTCCAGATCGCTTTGCAAAACCAGGGTGGTGGCTTCGATCGTCTTGCTGCTGACCGTGACCGCCATCACCCCCGCCGTTTGCTGTTCTCCCTCAGCGGATTTCGGCAGCGGCACCTCGATTTCGCTTTCCAGTTGCTGGTGCTCCGCGTACTTGGGGACTTTGAATTCGAAGGTCCGGTCGGGATCGATGAGGGAGATATCCAAGCCCTCGATGCCACCAATGTCGTGCATCTTGCGGAAGTAGGTCTCCAGATCTACGCGGAATGCCCGCACGGTCAGGGTTTCGATATTCCGCGAGGTGAGCTTGATACGCGGCGTTTCATCGCTGCGGAACACGCGTTCGGTGGCGATGGAGAAGCTCTTGGCGGTCAGCCGGCCGATCGAAACCTGAGCTTGTGGGGCGAACGGACCGGCGGTCACTTTCTTGTATTCGGCGAGAGCCTCTTCCAGCTTGCCGAGTTTGGCTTCCAGCGTGGCGGCCACAAGGTATTGTGCCTGGGAGGATTCGTTGGTGTTGGGGTACTTCGAGACCACGCGCCGCCAGTCGGCGATCGCTTCTTCCCATTTCTCCTGCTCGAAGTTCATCTGACCGAATTGGAGCAGAATCGACGCGCTGCGGGCGTCGAGAGGATACTTGGCCATGAACTCAGTCCAAAGTTTTCGCGCCTCGTCATATTTCTTGGCCGCGCGCTGTTCGGCGCCGATGAGGTATTCGGTGTCGATGATCTGACGTTGGACTTCGCTCCAGGCGGAATGGGCCGGATGTTTGGTCAAATAGGCGCGCCAAGCGGCGAGCGCCTCGGAATACTTCTTCTGCAGTTGCAATGCCTTGCCGAGAAGATTCTGAGCATCGGCGGACTCATCCTTGTCCGCATATCGCGGGTCGGCCAGGAACCGTTGAACGGTTTTCGCCGCGTCGGCGTTGCGGGCCAGATGCATGTATGCCTGGGCGATGCGCAGGTGGGCTTGGGGCGCCAGTTTGTGAGCCGGATACTTCTTGGCGAATGCTTCCAACGCTCCCACGCCCAGCTCCAATTCCTCTTTGGAACCTGGGGTGGGCATGCCGTAGGTGAGCGAAAGGTTGAATTGGGCCTCGGCGATCTGTTCCTGCGCGGCGTCGGGGTGCTGCGCGAGCAAGTCCTGCCAGGTGCGACGGGCTTCTTCCCGTTGATTCAAGGCTAGCTGAGCCTCTCCCAGGCGGAACCGAGCCTCGATATCGCGGGCTACGGCGCCTGCCGACCGATCCGGCGCTTTTTCGGGCAGAGGGTGGTCCTTGAGGAATTTTGCAAAGGCGTTGGCTGCTTCCTGGTGATTGCCCAGTAATTGGAAGCACCTGCCGATCCGCAACTCCACTTCGGCATGTTTGTCAGGCTTCGGTCCGACTTCCAGAGCTTTCTTGTAGAATTCCAGCGCCTTGGCGTAGTCGGGCTTGTGTTGCAGTTCGTCCTTGGGCTTGAAGTACAGGTCCGCGAATTCGAGGTAGAGGTCGGCGATTTCTTGTTTTCTGTCTGCCGAGAGTAGCCGGCTGGCTTGCTCGCGGTAAATTTCTTCGGCGCTGCGGAAGTCGCCCTTCCGGGCCAGGGAGACGGCCGCCGCAAATCTTGCGCGGCGGGCCCAGGGGCTTTTGGGATGGTCCTTTTCGAGCGCCTGGTACGCCGCTACCGCGTCGTCGTACTTTTGCTGAAGGTGGAGAGCCCGGGCACGCATAAACGCCAGGTAGTCGCGGGGCGCGTTGGCTTCCGCGGCGGCTTCGTCGAGGGCTTTGAGCGCGGCCTCGTAATTCTGATCTTGAAAAAGCTGGGCGATCTTGTCCGGCAGTTTGTAATCGGATTTTGACGGCGCGGGGTCGGCTTTTTCTGAACCCTTGGCCGCAGTGGCGGCCGCGTCGGCAGCGGAGGCGACCGATTTCCCGGTCGGAAGTTTTCCAGCCGGCTCGGGGGCTGCCCATCCCATGCCGGGCGAGACCAAAGCGACCACACACGAAAACCAGGCCGATCGCAGACTTAAACGCATCGTCCGCTCCAGAAAGAAGGTCAGAATGATTGGGATCCCGCGTCCAGACGGCAGGCGTCAACCGTATTAGACGACGTGCTCCCAGGCAAAGTTCGACTCCCGCGGAAATTTTAGCACATTGACCGATTGTGCCTTGTAACGCGGCTGTAACAAAGCCGCTTTGTGAGCGCCGGCGACATTCAAGTACCGCCGACGGTCAGCGTGCCATCCGAGGACATCGCTGGGCAGGGCGTTTCGCCCGTGGTAGCATACCCCCACGCGCCAGTCGCGAGCCGCGGATCGAATTGCCGGCCCTAGACCACATGGAACGCTGGATCAGTTTGTTGGGGCTGTTCGTGATGATCGCGTTGGCGTGGTTGCTTAGCGCGCACAAACGGCGGATTTGTTGGCGCGTGGTGGCGGGTGGACTGGCTTTGCAGTTCGCCTTTGCATTTCTGATTTTGCGCACGGAGCCGGGCCGGCTGTTCTTCGCCGCGGCGGGGGACGTTTTCACGGCGTTTCTCGACTCCGTGGACAAAGGGTCGGAATTTGTATTCGGGCCGAAGTTTCGCGACCACTTCTTTGCTTTCAAGATCCTGCCGACGATTATCTTTTTTTCCGCCTGCACTTCGATCCTGTATTACTTGGGTGTGATGCAGGTCCTGGTGCGGGGGGTGGGAAGTTTGGTGCAGCGGACGTTGGGGACAACGGGACCGGAGAGTCTGGCGGCGGCCGCGAATATCTTCTTGGGTCAGACGGAAGCGCCGCTGGCGGTGCGACCGTATATCGCAGGCATGACGCGCTCGGAATTGATGGCGATCATGGTTCCGGGGTTTGGATCGACGGCTGGGGGAGTGTTGGCGGCGTATGTGGGGATGGGGATCGATCCGGGTCACCTGATTGCCGCTTCGGTGATGTCCGCGCCGGCTGGTTTGCTGATCGCCAAAGTGTTGGAGCCGGAGACGGAGCGGCCGCTCGATATCCGCCAGGTCGATTTGGCCCGCGACCCGGCAATCGGGGGAGGCAATCTGATCGAGGCCGCGGCGCGCGGCGCGACGGAGGGACTCAAATTGGCGTTGAATGTCGGGGCGATGTTGATCGCCTTCCTGGCATTGATCGCTCTGGTTGACCAGGGACTGCACTGGGTCGGCCAACGGATGTTCGGGCAAGCGGCGGGTGTCTGGTCGCTGTCGGCCGGCGTCGGCTATTTGTTTGCGCCACTGGCTTGGGTGATGGGGATGGATCCGGCGGATTGCTGGCGCGCGGGGGAACTATTGGGGATCCGGCTGGTTGCGAACGAATTCATTGCGTACGAGCGGCTGGCCGCGTGGCTCCGCGAGGGGAGCGGCGTGCAATTGACCCATCGTTCGCAGATTATTTTGACGTATGCATTGTGCGGATTTGCAAATTTCGGGTCGATTGGCGTGCAGATTGGCGGAATTGGCGCGATGGCGCCGAACCAGCATGCGATGCTGTCGAGGTTGGGGGTGCGCGCTATGCTAGGGGGAATGTTGGCCTGCTTCATGACGGCGTGCATCGCGGGGATCTTGCTCGATTGACGCGCGCGGAGCGGGGCGAGCGGTACGTCGCCGGCGCGGGCGATCATTGGATCCGCTCGGCAATCAAGACTGGAGCGGGGGGTGGCGCGTCGGCAATGCAGAATGCCGATCGCACGGTCGGGGCGATCCGTTGCCATGCATCCGCCGGGGCGAAGAACCTCGCTAGGGGCTGTTCTCGTTCGACCGGTTCGGCGAGGCGCACAAGCAGTTCCATGCCGATCGCGTGGTTGATCGGCGCGCCGATCGAGGTTCGGCCACCCCCGAGAGCGATCAGTGCCTGGCCGATCTGCTCGCCGTGGATGGCAAAGAGGAAGCCGGCCCGGTCCGCGCAGACCAAGTGAGGCGTTTCGATGGGACGGGGCCGATCGAGAGCGCCGCCTTGCGCGGCGACCATTTCGCGAAATTTCTCCAGGGCCTGGCCGTTGTGCAGTTTTTGGGACAGGATTGCTCGGGCGGATTGCACCGATTCCGCTCTTTTGACTCCCAGCAGCAAGTCGCCGCCCAGTGCCAGGACCAATTCCACGAGATCGGACGGCCCGCGGCCCGACAACGTTTCCAGCGCTTCGTTGACTTCGACCGTGTTGCCGACCATGCGCCCCGTGGGCTGGTTCATGTCGGTTACAAGCGCCGTTGCACGCACTCCCAATCGCTCGCAGGTGCGCACCATGAGTTGGGCCAATTCGCGAGCGCGGGCGACTGTTTTCATGAAGGCGCCTGCGCCGCATTTTACGTCCAACGCGAGAGCGTCCAATCCTTCGGCGAGCTTCTTACTGAGGATGCTGGCCGCAATGAGAGGAATCGATTCTACCGTGGCCGTGACGTCGCGGAGCGCATACAGCTTCCGATCCGCTGGGGCCATTTCGGAGGTGGCCCCCGTGATGACGCAGCCGATGCGCTCGACGATGCCGCTTAGCTCGCGGGCGCTTAGATTGGTGCGGAAACCGGGGATCGACTCGAGCTTGTCGAGCGTGCCGCCGGTCGCGCCGAGCGCGCGGCCGGCGACCATCGGCACGCAGACGCCGCAGCAGGCCAGGAGCGGCGCGAGGATCAGCGACGATTTGTCGCCAATGCCGCCGGTGGAGTGCTTGTCGACGCGGGGAAGGGGATGACCATCCCATTGGAGCGTAACGCCGGAGCGCCACATGCTCTCCGTCAATGCCGCGGTTTCGGACTCGGTCATGCCTCGCAGGCAGACGGCCATGGCCCAGGCGGCCATTTGATGGTCGTGTACTTCCCCCGCCACGTAGCCCTCGACGAGGGCCGCGATTTCGGATCGCGTGTGTTCCCCGCCGTCGCGCTTGCGGGCAATGATTTGGACGGGTGGAAGCATTCGTCGCCGCTAACGGCTGGCAAAACGGGAAAGCACGCCAACGACCAGCGTTCGTAATTTTGGTTCGGCGGCATGCGCTGTGGCGATGATTTGATTGATATTGGCCGGCTCGAGCGCGTCTGCGAGGCACATGTCGGTGATGATCGAGAAGCCGACGACCTTAAGCCCGCAATGGACGGCGACGATTACCTCGGGCACGGTCGACATGCCGACGGCGTCGGCCCCGATCTGGCGGAGGAAACGGTATTCCGCGCGGGTTTCGAGATTGGGTCCCGCCACGGCCACCAGGACGCCCTTGTGGGCGACGATATCGTGACGGCGAGCGATCTCGAGCGCGGCGTCGATCAGCGTTTGGTCGTAGGGTTCGCACATGTCGGGGAACCGGGGGCCGAGCCGATCGTCATTGACGCCGATCAGGGGGTTATCTCCCATCAGATTGATGTGGTCGTCGATGAGCATGATGTCGCCCAGCGCGAAGTAGGGATTCAGGCCCCCCACCGCATTGCTGACGACCAGTAGTTCGGCGCCGAGGGCGCGCATGACCCGCACCGGCAGCGTGATCTCCTTAAGCGGGTAGCCTTCGTACATGTGAAAGCGGCCTTCCATCGCTACGACCGGCAGTCCGGCGAGGCGACCGCAGACCAACCGACCGCGATGGCTGGCAGCGGTCGAGCGGAGGAAGTGCGGGATTTGTTCGTAATCGAGCGAGGCTTGGACTTCGATTTGTTCGACGAGGCTGCCGAGGCCGGTGCCGAGGATGATCCCGGCGCGAGGGGTCTCCGGCCAGCGCTCGCGGACGAAGGCCACGGCCGATTGGATTTTGTCGAAGAGGTCGAGCATGCGAAGGAGGACTAGGCCAGGATGGATTGCACAACGCGGCCGTGGACGTCGGTCAAGCGGAAATCGCGGCCGCTGTAGCGGTAGGTGAGCCGGGTGTGGTCGAGTCCCATCAAATGCAGCAGGGTGGCGTGGAGGTCGTGAACGTGGACTTTATTCTCGACGGCGTGCCAGCCGAATTCGTCGGTTGCGCCGTGAACCATGCCTCCCCGGATGCCCCCCCCGGCCAGGAACATGCTGAAGCCGAATGGGTGGTGCTCGCGGCCGTCGGCGCTTTCGGCGGTGGGGGTGCGGCCGAATTCTCCTCCCCATACGACGAGCGTGTCGTCAAGCAGCCCGCGCGATTTGAGATCGCGAATGAGGCCGGCGATGGGACGGTCGACGGCGGCGCAGTTGTTCGGCAGCTCGGTTTTCAGCCCGCCGTGCTGGTCCCACAACTGGCAACTGCTGCGTTTGGAGGTTTGGGTGTGGTAGACCTGGACGAAGCGCACGCCGCGCTCGCTAAGACGCCGGGCCATGAGGCATTGGCGGGCGAAAATGTCGGTGGCCGGTTCGCCGATTCCGTACAGCCGGTGGGTGGCGGCGGACTCGGAAGCGACGTCGAAGGCGTCTGGAGCGGCGGTTTGCATGCGGAATGCCAATTCAAAGGATTCGATGCGGGCGCTCAAACGCGAGTCCTGTTCCCGGCCGACGCGGTGCAGTTCGTTCATCCGGCGGAGGGCATCGAGCTGCAATCGCTGGCGAGGGTTCGGCTGGACCAGATTGGCGATCGGCTGCTTGAGATCGGAGACGAGGGTTCCCTGGTAGGCGGCCGGCAGGAAGCTGGAACTCCAGAGGGGCGCTCCCTGCGCCGGCTGGGAGGGGCTGATGACGACGAATCCGGGGAGGTTTTGATTCTCCGTGCCCAGGCCGTACAACAGCCAAGAACCCATGCTGGGGCGGGAGAATGCCTGCTCCCCGGTGTTCATTTGCAGGCAGGCGCCGTTGTGGTTGATGTTGTCGGCGACCATGGAGCGGATGACGCAGAGGTCGTCGACGCAACCGGCGAGATGGGGGAGCAGTTCGCTGACTTCGGTTCCGCACTCGCCGTGGGGAGCGAATTTCCAGGGGGAGGCGAGGAGGTTGCCGGTCTTGGTACGGATCAGCTTGGGCATTTCGAAGGGGAGGGGCTGGCCATTGTCGCGTTGCAGGCGAGGTTTGGGGTCGAAGAGGTCGACGTGGGAGGGGCCGCCCGACATGAACAGGAAGATGACCCGCTTGGCGCGGGGGGGAAACATTGCGGGCCGCTCGGCCAGGGGATTGGCCGAGGGGTCCGCGGCAGGCTGCCGCCGCTCTTCCGCCGCGCAGAGGTCGGCCAGGGCCAACAGGCCGAAGCCATTGGCGAAACTGGAGAGCATCTGGCGGCGGTTGAGCGGAGGGAGGGGGTTCATTTGGACTGGGCGGCCTCGAAATCGGCCTTGGCTTTGGCTTCCTGGGCTTGGGAGACGTCCGGGTTGGGAGTGGCATCGCCGGATTCCAGACCCAAGATCCACTTGATGCCGCCGAGCATGGAGTCGAGATAGAGAGGATTGGCCCAGACGGCTTCGTTATGTCCGAGGCTCATGTGGAAGACTTTGCCGTTGCCGTATTCCTTGCACCAGGCGATGGGGACGTGGTAGGGCTTTTTGAGCGCGGTTTTGGCCATGTTGAGACTCATCAGGACGCGGACTTTTTCGGGTTGCCAGTTTTTGAACTGGTAAATTTCGTCCTGGATTTCAAATTCGCCGCCCCAAGGCTTGCTGATGGGGTGCTGGGTGTCGTGGACGGTGATGGTGACTTTGTCGCCTGCGTTCCAGGGGTGGCCGTTGAAGGAGCCGCCGATCATGTCCCAGTAGGGTTGGTACTCGGCGTAGGTGTCGGCGGCGGAATGGGCGCCGATGAAGCCGTGTCCTTTTTGTTTGAGCCATTCATTGAAGAAGTAGTCGAGGGCTTCGTCGGAGATTTTGAGTTTGTCGCGACCGCCGGTGGTGTAGAACATCACCAGGTCGTAGTTTTGGAGGTTTTCCTTGGTGAAGTCGGCGAAGGCGTCTTGGGTGCAATCGACGCGGAAGAGGCCGCTGGTGGCGCCGAGCTCCGTCATGGCGCGTTCGGCGGGGGCGAGTTGGTAGGGTTTGCGGGTGACGGAGCCGTGCTTGAAGCCGCCGCTCTGCGTGACGAAGAGCATGCGGACGGCTTTTTTGGCGGGGGCCGGTTCGGCGGCGCGGAGGGAGGAGAGAGAGAGGAATGGGATCGCAAGGACGGCGAGGAGGGGAAGGCGGAGGAAGCGGGGGATACTCACGGCAAGGCTCCTTATCAGGGCATGGCAGGGGACATGGCGGGGCGGAGGCTCCGGTAGCCCGCGCAGCGGGCGATGGGAGCGCTCTCGATTGTAGTCGGGCGGGGTTGGGATGCAATTCGGGGGGGCTGGGGC
>JALHPA010000031.1 GCA_022842745.1 Pirellulales bacterium | reverse complement strand
GCCGCGCAGTGACAAGCGTTTTTCCCAATGCGAATTTGCCCCCATAAACCCCGCTGACCCTAAAATGCCGCCAGCTCAACCCTTACGCTCAAAACTCAAAGCGACTTGCGGAATCGCTGATCCTGCGAAAATGCGGGGTTCGCTTGCGACGGGTCATTTCGGCCGCTAAGCTAGCCCCGGAACTTGGATCGCGGCGAGATTGGCATCCCCCCACCGGTGCGGGATCCGACAGGTTTGCCCGGAATCCACAATCGTTGCCCGAAGGCCAAGCCTCGGGGGCCAGTGATTATCGGGAGTCCAGTCCAATGGCGACGACATTCCCTCCGACGAATCGGCATCGGCGGCGACTCACGCCGCCTGGTTTCACGATCGTCGAACTGCTAGTCGTCGTCGGCATCATCGCCATCCTGGTGATGCTCTTGCTCCCCGCCATCCAATCCGCCCGCACGGCGGCCCGGCGTTCCACCTGCGCCAACCATCTGCGGCAACTGGCGCTCGGCGCCCACGCTTTCCACAACGCCCATCGCACGCTACCCCCTGCCCGCTATCGGGACGCCTTTCCCACCTGGTGTGTGCTGGTTCTGCCCTACGTCGAAGAACAGACGTTTTACAACCGCTGGAATCTGCACGTCACCTATTACGAGCAACCCGATCCGGAAGTCCGCACGGCGACCATGCCTCTCTTCACCTGCCCCGAGCGGCGCAGCCCGATGTTGAGCATCTCCGGCGACGCCGACCGGCCGACCGACCCCCATTTGCCCGGCGCGGTCACGGACTTCGCCTGCAACGTCGGCGACGATAGCGCCGCCCATCCTTTCAATCATCAGACCGCCAACGGCACGATCATCACCGGCTACAGCAAGAAATCGGGCGGCAAGATCATCTGGCGCTCCCTCACGTCGTTTGCCCGCATCACGGATGGTTTGAGCAAAACGCTCCTCTTCGGCGAAAAGCACGTCCCCCGCGACAAGCTGGGAGTCGGCGACAAGGATAGTTCCATGTTCAATGGCGACTTCGGAGACGCGTGGGGCCGGGTGGGGGGCGTCGGCAAGCCCATCGCCGACTCCCCAGACGCCGACTACAAGCGCAACTTCGGCGGCGCGCATCTGGGTGTCTGCCAATTTGCCCTGGCGGACGCCAGCGTTCATCCCCTGGCCAACACGACCGCCGAATCGGTCCTGGAACGGCTCTGCGTCCGCAACGACGGCCGACCGGTGGAACTCCCCTAAGCGGCCACGCTCTCTCCTACCTACCCTCGTTGCAATCCGTTTCGCCGATTCGATTCCTCGCGGTTGCTGCGCGTCGGTGCGGCTGATATGTTTGGCCGAGCGGCACAAGTCTTGCCAGCCATTGGCGCAAGACTGTTGCTCCATGGCCGACGGAACACCCGCGAGAAATTCTTATGGCGACAACTTCGTCGCGTCCTGCCGCTGTGGGGCTGGGGATCAACTTTGCCCTGGTGATCTTCGTCAGCGCGTTTCTGCTGTTTCAAGTTCAGCCCCTGATCAGCAAGTTCATTTTGCCCTGGTTCGGCGGCAGCCCGGCCGTCTGGACTGCCTGCATGCTGTTTTTTCAGACCCTCCTGTTCGCAGGCTATGCCTACGCCCATTTCAGCGTCCAGCGCTTGTCTCCGGCACGGCAAGGGGGACTGCATTTGGCCCTCCTGGCGCTCGCCATTCTCGGTCTGGCGTTTCTGTTTCCCCCCTCATCCGCATGGAAGCCCGCCGATAGCTCCCAGCCTACCTTGCGGATCATGCTCTTGTTGACCGCCAGCGTCGGCGCCCCCTACTTTCTCCTCTCGGCGACCGGGCCGCTCCTGCAAGCTTGGTTTGCCCGCTCCTTCCCAGGGCGTTCCCCTTACCGGCTCTATTCGCTCTCGAACATCGGCTCGCTGTTGGCCCTATTGAGCTATCCCTTCTGGGTCGAGCCGCGCTGGGACAGTCTCACGCAGTCCAACTTCTGGCGAATCGGGTTTGTGCTCTTTGCGGCCCTCTGCGCGCTGGCCGCCATGCATGTCTGGAGAACCGACCCACGGGCCGTTGCCGTGCCGGATGCGAGTTCCCCCTCCCGCGCCGGCACGATCGACGCCGCGCAGGCGCAAGCCTACCGCCGCCAGGTCGACGCCGGCCCCCCCCCTTGGTCGCACTACCTACTCTGGGTCGCCCTGCCGGCTTTTGCATCGCTGATGTTGCTCGCGACCACGAACCACGTCTGCCTGGACGTCGCCCCCACGCCGTTTCTGTGGGTCGTGCCTCTGAGCTTGTACCTGATTTCGTTCATCATCGCCTTCGACCACGAACGGTGGTACGTCCGTCCGCTGTTCGCGCTCGCGGCCTTAGTCTCGATCTACCTCGCCTCCGGCATGGGCGATTTCCAGCGCGGCAAGGTGGCCGCCTACGTCAAACGGAGCATCGAGTGGTACCGCAACCGCCAGACGGCCACCGATTCCCCCCTGTTCAAGGCAGGGCTGGAGAAACTCCCAGGCTTTCGCTTGGGCCGGATGCAAGCCCTCCAGGTCAACGCCAACGGCGAGAGCCAGTGGGTGGATTTTGGGACGGACGCTCGCCCCGTGCTGGACCCGCGGACTTTGCCTGGCTTCTCCCAGGAGGACGCGTCGCTGACCTTGGACGACGCGCAAAAACTCCGCTGGATGAAGGACCAGGACTTGCCAGAAGCCGCCGTGGATATCTCAACGGTACGAGGCTATGACATCGGTTCCAACCAGTCCCTGGTCCACAATGAGACCGGGCGGATCGGCTGGCTGAATCCCAAGGAAAAATGGACCTCCACCGACGGCGATCCCCGCCCCTACGAGTGGAAATTCCCATTATTCGACTACCGCGGCGAATTGTACGTCTTCTTCGCCGCCCTCTTCTGCGTCTGCATGATCTGCCACGGCGAGCTGGTCCGCTTGCGTCCCCCCCCGGGGCATCTCACCTCCTTCTACCTGATGATCTCCGCCGGCGGCGCGATCGGCGGTCTGTTCGTAAGTTTGCTGGCCCCGCAGATCTTTCTAACCTACATGGAATTCCGCATTGGCCTGGTGGGCAGCGCGCTGTTGGCTTCGATCGCCTTGATTCTCAGCACGCGGGTCTTCGCCCACGTGGGAGATTTCGTCGGTCCCAACCCCGGTCCCGAAGGCTGGTCCATTTGGCGGTGGGGGGCAACCCTGATGTTGATCACCGTCCCCGTCTCAATGGCGGCCGGCGCCTCCTGGTGGGACGTGGTCGATTTTCAGCGCGTCCAGCACCGCAACGACCTGGAGATCGCGACCCCCAAGCCCGACGATCCGCCGGAGCGCAAGCCAGGGGACAATCTCTCGAAAGAAGAGGAAGATCGGTCCAAAAACGTGATCGTCGCCCGCGCCCGCAACTTCTACGGGGCGGTGAAAGTGGTCGACGAAGATCGCGACACCCAATCACCCACGCGAAAACTCTACAACGGCCGAATCCTCCACGGCCTGCAGTTTCTCGATCCCCAGCGCAGCCGCCTGGCCACCACCTACTACACCCCGGCCAGCGGTGTCGGCCGCGCGATCGGGTATTTCCTCCACCAGCCCAAGATGCGCGTCGGCGCCATCGGCTTGGGAACCGGCACATTGGCCGCCTATTCCCAGGAACCGGGCCACTACTTCCGCATCTACGAAATCAACCCCGAAGTCAAAACCCTCGCGGAAGAACAATTCAAGTACCTCAAGCAAGCCGCGGGGCCATACGACATCGTCCTTGGCGACGCGCGCCTGTCGCTCGAACGGGAAGCGGCCGAAGGCTCCCAGCAATTCGACGTCCTCGCCTTGGACGCCTTCAGCGGCGACGCCATCCCCAGCCACCTGCTAACCAAGGAATCATTTGAAATCTACAAGCGGCACGTCGATTTGAAGAAAGGCATCATCGCCGTTCACATCTCGAACAAATACCTCGACCTGGAACCGGTCGTGAACGGCTTGGCGGACCACTTCAATGTAAAGACGCTGCGGATCTACGTCCGCGAGAACGATCAGATCAAGCAATACGCCTCGGAATGGATTCTGATGACCAACAACCAGGAATTCCTCGACATCCACGCCAAGGACAACGATCCCGGCTGGCGCTCGCCGGAGGCATTCTTCATGGGCCACGACGAACAGGTGGCCAAGCCCTTGGAGATGCTGCTGAACCGCCGTAATTCCATCCTCTGGACCGACGCCCACAGCAATCTGTTCGAGATTCTCAACTGAACGGCGCCTTGCCGCTTTTCTCGATCCGCCGAGACGACAATTCGCCGGAGCTTAGTAGCGGTATTCCAGTCCCAGGCTGATCCCCTGCGCCCAATAGTCCGTTCCGTTGAAACTAAACGCTGGGAACGGCTGCGCCCCCGCGGGATTCGTGATCTGCCGCGGATCGACGCTCAAATCCACCTGGTCGGCCGGGCGAATCACGTCGCTCAGATACAAAAACGTATACCCGAACGAAGCTTCCAGTCGCTGCGTAAGGTTGCCCCGAAGCGTAACCCCAAACTCCGGAATGACCGCGAACACGTCTCGCTCGTAACTGCCGATATTGCTCGGCTGCGTGAGCAAACCTCCCACCGTCGTCACCGGCGCCACGCCCGGCACGGCCACCGTCGTGAATCCGCCGACCGACGCCGTCTGCCGCATGTTCCCCAGTGCTACCTTACTCAAGAACGACACGCTCCAGCCATCCCGGCGAATCACCCAATCCAGCCCCAGTTCTCCCCCGTGAAAGCGATTGGCCGTGTCAAACGAATCGAGACCGCCGATTACCGTTCCCAGCGGTATAGGTGAGGCCGGATTGATCGACGTCAGTTCGTCGCGGATCGCCAGGCCTTCCTTCAGCCGCGCATATCGGTAGCCGTACAGAAAATCGACCCGCCGGTCGCAACAATCGCTCAACGTCCGCCGCACTAGCACGTCCCCCCCCAACAAATCGTTGTACGTCGAGACGAACACGCCCCCCGTCGAAATCCCACCCGCGGCAATCACCTGCGACGCCTGCGCGCCCGTCTGCACGTTGAAGAACGGGCGGGCCAAGAGCGGTGTGCCAGACGATTGGTTGTCGATGCCGTCGGAAGACTCCTCCAAGACAAAGAAACTCGATTCGATCGCCCGGCTATGGCAGCGATCCAGCCAAAACCCGACCGTAAACCGCCCGCCGCTGCGGGCATCGGTATCCAGCAGACGATTCCCCCCTACCAAAACCACCGTGTCCGTGGCCCCCAGAACGCCATTCTGTCCGATGCCATTCAGACCCGTGGTCACCAGCGTCGGCAGCCGATTCGACCGCGTCCACCAGCCGAGATACTCCGCCCGACCATACACGATCGAATCGGGGACACAGTCGTCGCACCAGTTGCAGCTCCCCGGGGTTTCACAGCTCCCACCTAAGTTTCGCGGCGGTTCCACGTCGCTGGCCAAGGCCCGCCCATCGCTTGGCTCCTCGTTAGGGAGACTCAGCGGGGGGGGCGGGGGAATGCGGTCGGACAGGGGCAAGGGGGCCGGCGCGTCCTGATAGAACGCCTGCCCGACGGTCTCTTTGGCTCCGCGGCGCGGCGCGGCGGCCTGTCCAACTCCGGCCAATACCAGAGTTCCAAGCATCGCCAGACATAATGGGGTGGTGATCCGTGCCATGACTGCTCCGTCTTCCAGGTGGCGAGAGTTCGCCCGCCTGGCATCGTGCGCAAACCGGTTGGCGGGAATTGAACGATTTCCCGGACGGTCAACCGGCCGGGTGGTTATAGACTTTGTCGGACGTACCGCTCAAACGAGTTAATCCGAAAGTGCGGAAGAAACCGGTTTCGCCGTTTACAGCGGTGGTTCCGTCAAACTAGCGAAAATGGGATAGCGATTAGGTTTCCATCGGGGTCCGTTTCGACGGCTTTTATAGCGCTGCCGGGTTGGGGTATCATGATGGCTCACAATGACTGGCAGTATGGTCCGATTAGGAGCTAGCGATGAGTTCGGTGACGTTGAAGCGGCCCCCCCGAGTCGAGCACAGTTTCCGCCGCGTGGCCATTCTGTTCGCCGGAGGCCCGGCCCCCGCCGCCAATGCGGTCATTTCCGCGGCCGCCACGTCGTTTCTCCGGAACAACGTCGAGGCGGTCGGTATTCTGCACGGCTATTCGCGCCTCGTGGAATACCGTCCCGACCGGCCCCTGGTGCAGGGGGAGGATTTCCTGCTCATCGATCACAAGATGCTCCGCCGGACTCGCAACTCCCAAGGAATCTTGATCGGCACCGCCCGCACCAACCCAGGCAGCCGGGTCTCGAACCCCGCCGATTTGAAAGATCAGGATGCGGTCGCCCCCTTGCGGACGGTTTACGATGCCCTCTGCTCGATCGGGGTCGATGCCTTGGTTTCGATCGGCGGCGACGACACCCTCAAGACGGCCAACAAATTCAAGCTGTTCCAGGACACGCTTCCGGCAGGCAGCAAAAAGCTGCCGGTGATTCACCTGCCGAAGACGATCGACAACGACTACATGGGAATCGACTTCACGTTCGGGTACTTTACCGCCGTGGAGACGCTGGCCAGCGAAATTCGCAACTTGCTCTACGACGCGGAAGCCGCACGATCCTACTTTCTCACCGAGACCATGGGCCGCTCGGCCGGCTGGCTGGCGTATGGCGCGGCGATCGCCGGGGAAGCGAGCCTGGTGGTCAGCGTGGAAGACGTCCACGGAGAGTACCGCCAGCAAGAGGAATACTTCGACAAAAAGCACCAGCGCCCGGCGACGCGCGAGGTGATGAACGTCGACGCCGTGGTCAAACGCATGGTCAAAACGATGCTCGTTCGCGAGGAGCAGGAAGGCAAGCACTACGGCGTGATTGTGATGGCCGAAGGGCTGGCCGAATTCCTCCCCATGAAATATCTCGACGGAATCCCCCGCGACGAGCACGACCATATCAACATCGCCCAGGTCAATCTCGGAAAGATGTTCTCCAAGCTGGTGGAAGCCGAATACACCCGCCAGACGGCGCGCAAGCGCAAGGTGGTGGGCGTTCAGTTGGGATACGAGGTGCGCTGCGCCCGGCCACACGCCTTCGATGTCATGCTGGGCAGCCAGTTGGGGGTGGGGGCGTACCGGGCGCTGGTGGAACACCGACTGAACGGCGTGATGGTCTCCGTCTCTGGCCAGTTGGACCTGAACTACGTCCCGTTTGAGGAATTGGTCAACCCCGAGACCCTGGTGACGGTCGTGCGCTACATCGAACCCGCGTCCGACTTCTACAAGTTGGCCCGCTTCCTGGAATCGGAAGTCCAGGATTAAATTGGAACGTCCAACGCGGGCCACCTTGGAGCCTGTCTTCCAGCCCATCGCCGCCAGAGGCCGTCTTTCGCGGGGCTCCGCTTATTGCGACTCGCTCCGATTAGCGGATCACTCCGCACGGTAAACCCCCGCTACGCCTGCCGCCACCGCAGCGGCTTGGTCGCGTCGCGCACAATCTTCCCTTGAGCCTCCTGGTCGAGCTGCACCGTCTTCGCCCACCAGCCGGCCTTTGCGCCGCCGGGAAAAAGTTCGGGCGGCAAATGCGGCAGCACCGCCTGGAACATTTCCGCTTGCGTCAGCCCCGGCGCTCGCTTCGGCAGCACTTTGAACAATGCCCGGTGCATCGCCTGGTACATCGTGGCATCCACCTGGGTGGTGTAGCCGGGGACGTTCACGTTGCGAACGGTGATTCGATTTCCGTTCGCGGTCTGCGACCCATCCGCCGCCGGTCGAATCTCCGGTTCAGCATCCGCCGCTGGTCGTTTGGCGGCTTTGGCGGGCTTCGGTGCGACCGCGGCCCCCCCAGGTTCTTTTTTGGTCCGGGCCGCTTTCCCGCTGTTGGCGGCCGGAGCCTTGGTTTTTGCGACTGGTTTTTTCGACACGGAAATCCTCCTTCGCTTGTCCTGGGCGACCCACGAACAGCGGACTGGGCAAAGCCTCATCGTACCGCCTGCCCCCCTCTGCCGCAATGAAACGGACCGCCCCAGGCGCCGCGCCGCGATCAGCTCGCGGGTCTCCGCCGAGATCAATCATCGAGCGCCGTACACGTGCCCCCGTCGTCCTACTCCGGCCTGACCGCCAGGCCATAATTCGCCGCTCGAATCGAGCACTGCTCGTCGATCCAGCGGGTGATTCCCGAGTCGGCCCCGCGGTCGTACTCCGGAGCAACGCTCAGCGTCTCCCCCTCAGGCGCCCCCACCAGTTCGCCATCCCAGATCACCCTCTCTCCTGCCTTCAGCACGTGCCGGGGAAGCTGAAACATCAATTCCCGATCGCCGTGCGGTGCATAGACCGTAACGTCCGCGTCCGCCCCCACGCCCAAGTGCCCTTTGCCGGCCAGCCCCAACATCCGCGCCGGCGCCGCCCGCGTAATAATACAAATCTCGCCCAACGAATACTCCCGCGACAGCGATCGCAACGCGGTTCGCTCGCGCACCCGCGGCGGAAGCTTCTCCAGCTCCTCGCGCCGAAACGCCGAGTCCATCAACAACCGGATAATCCGCGGATAGCTGGTGAACGAACCGCCGTTGGGATGGTCCGTCGATAGCGCGATCCTCCAAGGATCCGCCGCCAGCAAAAACCACTCCAATCCAATCGCCCACTGCCAGGCATGAACGACGCTCCGTTCCTTGTACTCGATCGGCGACACGCCGCATCCGGTTTCCAGTTCAATGTCGTGGCTGTGCCACCGCGTCCCGGCTAGGCGGCTAAGGTAGTGCCCCACCGCGCTGTCCGCGGTCATGCTGGTGGTGGCGCCAAACAAAATCTGCCCCACGTCGACGGTCAAATTTGAGTGCGCGTTGAAATACTCGACCAGGGGTTCCACCCGGGATCCAAACGTCGTCTCATCCGCCTCCCCCCCCGCATAGCTGTGGAACTGGATATGCGTCAGGTGCCCGCGCATTCCCTCCAGAAGCTGCATCGTGGCCAAGGTCGTGGTCCAATTCCCCGGCAGTCCCAAGTTGTTGCAGTGGATATGTAACGGGTGGGGCAGTTGCAATTCGTGGGACGCCTGGGCTGCGGCGGCGAGTATCGCCCGCGGGGTTACGTCGAATCCATCGACGATGCTCTCCAGATCGGTGTGCGATCCTTCCCGTCCCCGTTTCCAGTTCTCGATTCCGCCCGGATTGACCAACTTGGGCGCGTACCCGCCCCCCGCCCGCAACAGCCAGGCCATGAAGTTCCTCAGCCGCGCGCTATCCCCGTCCCGCACCGCCTCCATCACGTAATGGTTGTTTCCCATCAATAGGAAACACCCCTTGTCGATGCAGGGAGTATTCGCGAATTCCAAGTGCGCGTGCCGGGCCGAAAGCGGAGCAATCGCCGCGTCAAATGCCGTCGTATACCCCAATCCGGCGTACCGGTACCCAGTGGCAAAGGTCGTCGGCGAGTGGCCGATGGTCCCCGAACGAAACCCGCCTCGCCGCTCAAGCGCCGGCTCGCGCCGCGTCTCCGGCAGCATCTGCCGCCCGGCGTTGACCTTGGGCCCGGCAATGTGGCAATGAATGTCGATCCCCCCCGGCATCACGACCAGCCCCCGCGCGTCCAGAATCCGTGGGGCGAACGCGCTTCGGTCCGCAGGCGGGTCGATGATCTTCCCCCCTTCGATCCACAGATCCCGCGCCTCGCCGTCGACGCCGTTGGCCGGATCGTATACCGCCCCCCCTTTTATCCACCACCGTTCGCTCATGGCTCGCCTCCGGCGGTGGGTGTCGCGCGCGCCACTCGCGCTAACATATCGGCGAGCACTCGCCCCGCGTCAGGAAACGGAGACTCTAGCAACCTTGGCAAAGGCAGCGGTACGCCGTCGGCTCGAAACAGCGTGCCAGGAGTTGCCACGCCAAACGCCGCGGTGCGAATTCGAATCGTCGGCGCCGGCCGCGCGGGCAAATCCGCCCAGGCACGATCCTCGATCAAAATCCACGGCACACTCCCCAACCGACCGCAAATCGATTCCAGCCCATGATCCCAGTCTTCTCCCACGATCACCACCAGATCCGCTTCTCGCCGCGCGATCGACCGCTCCAAGGAAAATTCCGCCGGGCCGTATCGAGGATACCCCGCCACCAAATCGACCGAGCACGGAAAACCGGTCTGCCAGGTGAACACCATCTCCGCCGAAACCGGATTGCCGGGTCCCCGTAGCGTCACGACCGAACAACGGGTGCGATTGCAAACGTCGATCGCCAGTTGATGAACGGCCGCCGCGTCGTACCGGTTCGACCAGTCCGACAATCCCGCCTGTCGCTCTTCGCAAACGATCACCCCATAGTGGCACGTCCGCAATCGTTCGGCCAATAACTTCCACTCGGCCAGCGATACCCCCGTCTGGTCGAACACCGCGGACTCCCCCATTTCGTGTCCCGCGATCAGCCCGCGCACCACTCCTGCGGCTTCATACTCCCGCCCACGAGAAACCGGCAGGACCTGGTCCGCCTTGGTCGCCGTTTTAGTCCCCGGGTCCCCCACGCAGATCACAAACGCGCCCCGCGAACCACCAGCGCCCGGACCGACAGACCCATCCGGACAATAGCGTTTCCGGAAGCGCGGATGGGTCCGCTCGGGATCGCACTGCCAAAACACGATCACGTCCGCCCGCTGCCGCACTTCCCCAAACGTACAACTGCTCACGCCCGATTGTTGCAGCGGCGTCCCCAACGCCGGGCAAAACAGACCCGCCGGCGTGTCGATCCGGCCCCCTATCCGATCCGCCAGTTCGACCGCGGCGCACTGCGCCTCGCTGGTCATTCGGGTCAGCCCATAAATGAACGGCGCCTCGGCCTCAGTGAGCAAGTCGGCCGCACGGCTCACGGCCTGCTCGTACCCTACCGGCTCGCCGACTATCGAGAAGTCGGTCGCCTTGTCAGCCGGAACCTCGCCAGCCAAGAAGCTTCCTCGCGCCGATTCGCACGCATTCTCGATGCCGATAATCCGCCCCCCCTCCACGTCCACGTTCAAATCGTCGCACGCGCAGCCGCAAAACCCGCAGGCCACGTCCAACCAACGCTGTCTTTGCGGTGGTGTCATGTCCCCGGCGTTTTGGCCACCTTCACCGTCTTCTTGGCTCGAATCGCCGCGTCGATCGCATACATCACCTCGTGCACGTGCGCGCACGCCGCCAGGTCGTTGCTCGGCCGCTTCCCCGAGCGCAGGCAATCGACAAAATGCTCGTGCTGCTGCAAATACGGGTGGTCGTTGACGTCCCCCGAGTCGGGCAGCGCGGTCGGAATCGTGG